>NZ_LN832560.1 GCF_900005615.1 Paracoccus aminovorans
TGACCCGGGTCAAGGTAAAGTAAGCCGCAAAATCCAGCGATTATGCGGAGCACTTGCAAGCACGCATAAACGGCACACATAAGGCCCCTGCCCTGCTTGGTCTATACGGTTGGAAATTGCCAATTGGCAATTACAGCGGGTTCTTCTCGGCATAGCTGCGGAAGAAGGCCAGATAGGCGCGGTCGGGATCCTTGGCCGGCTCCTTGCGGGCGCTCCATTCGCGCCACTCGCTTTCGACGAAATAGATGTCATAGCCCGGATGGCGCAAGCGCGCGGTCTCGTAGGTCGCCGTCTGCAAGGCCGGGCCGCGGGACTCCATCCAGGCCGGCCGCGGCCGGGCCGCTGGCGCCGGACAGACCTCCTCGGTGCGGCCCTCGGCCTTCACGCGCCGGCCGACCTTGGAGAACTGCAAGGCGCGATCGGCGGCACCGCTGGCATCGCCGTCCTTGCGCCACCAGCGCATCTCGACATGGGTCACCGCGCGGCCGGTCTTGATCGGCTGGATCTCCACCAGGAAGTCGGAAAGCGCATTCACCTCGGCCACGGCCGGGTCGATGGCGCGCAGCTTCAGGTTCGACCAGGAGGAAAGCTTACCTTTCGGGACCCCCATGATGCCGCGCAACGCCTCAAGCGTGAACCGCTCCGACGCCTTCCAGCGCAGGTTGCCGCGTTTCTGCACCATCTCGTAAAGCGTCAGCGCGTATTTCGAGGACAGCGCAAACATAACCTCGCGCTGCAGCCGGGCAAAAACCTGGCTGTTGCGGATGATCTTGCGCAGCCGCGCCGGAATTTCATATTCCAGCAGACCGTCGCTGCGGCCGCTTTCCAGGTTTCCGCCCAGCAGCTGCACGCGCTCGATGGCGGGTTCGCCGTCCCAGATGACCGCAACCTTGACGATGGCAGACATCAGCCTTTCCAGACTTTCGCCCACCCGGTCGTTGGAGTTATGACTGCCCCGCAGAGTCGATTTCGAGATGACATGCGTCACCGGCTTGTCGATCGCTTCCCAAGCGTTTTCGAGCAGCTGATTATAGATCCGGCGGTCGTTCAGTGTCAGCGGCGTCACCTCGATCAGATCGACGAGTTCGCCGGGCTTGACCAAGCTGTCGGCGTTCGGCCGCGCTTCCACCGTTCGGATCTTGGACTCGGCCATCGTTCCCCTACATCGAAGACCTTACTTTTGTATTCGACAGAACGTAAGATTTCAAGCGGTCCGGGACGTCGCACCCGAAATGTAAGCCAAGCCGCAGCACAGCATGAGAAGGTGATTCGCAGGCTCTTGCTTTCACTGGACATTTTCCAGCCGATTCGACCAGCGATTCGCGTCACCCGAAATGTAAGCGCAGCAGGGAGCCCGCTTTGTAAGCCCTGGCCGCCCGATACGTAAGCACTGCCGTCCCGAAAAGAATCGCGAAACATCCCGAAACGTAAGGATTACACAATATTTTCCAGTGTTACCAAGAAGCTACCTATCCCGAATCCAGAATCCTTTGAATCTGAACCGAAACCAAGTGGTTTTATCCACAGGATTTCCAGGGGGAAGATGGAAAGCAATGCGTCAAAGCCTTACAAATCGGGATGCGAAAAGCCTTCGCTCCGCTTTCTATGCGGTTCGCAAGGCAAGATAACGCTCGCAGAGGCCTCTCCATGCCACTATCGGTTTCTGGGCAGACATTGCGACAAAACCGAACTTTACGCATTCCCTGATTTCCGCCATAGTGCCGGAAAACGAGCAGAAAAGTCATCCCATGAACCCCGCACTTCCTCCAGTCACCTTGGAAGAACTCGCCGTGCTCAGCCAGCGCGCTTCCATGGTCATCGAACGCCTTCGCGAACGCGTCTTCGCACCCGGCAGCCAGAAGCAGCTCGACCTGCTTTTCAACGTGCGAACGGCAGCCGAAATGGTCGGCCGCTCGGAAAAGGCCCTCCGGGACGCGGAATCCGACGGACGTTTGCCCGAGCCGGCCAAGGATGCCACCACCAACCGCCGCAACGGCTATACCCTGGCCGAGGTGAACCGGATGCGCGAGGTTTTCGGCACCTTGCCGCATCGTGCCGCGGAGGATCCGCCCCTGGTCATGGCGGTGCAGAATTTCAAGGGCGGGGTCGGTAAGTCGACGCTGGTGGTTCACCTGGCGCAGTTCCTGGCGTTGCGAGGCTATCGCGTCTGCGTCATCGACTGCGATTCTCAGGCGTCGACCACGGCGGTCTTCGGCCTGAACCCGGATGTCGACGTGGATGAGGAGGAGGATACGCTGTATCCCTTTCTGCAACACGGCGGTCCGAAAAGCCTGCATTACGCCCTGCGTGCCACCTATTGGCCGGGCATCGCGCTGATCCCGGCGAACCTGGGGCTGTACGACGCGGAATACGAATTCGCCGCCCGCATGGCCCGCGATCCGACCTTCATCCTCGACCGCTTGCGCGAAGGGGTGGCCTCGATCGCCGACCAGTTCGACATCATCCTGCTGGACCCGCCGCCGGCGCTTGGCATGCTGTCTCTTTCGGTGCTGCGCGCGGCCAATGCGCTGCTGATTCCGGCGCCGCCGAACAATATCGACTTCGCCTCGACCGCGCATTTCCTGAAGATGATGGAATCGACCCTGGCCGAACTGGCGCGCCACGGCGGCGCGCGCGAATACAGTTTCGTCAAGATCCTGACCTCGAAGATGAACGACCAGAAATCCGCGCATCAGGCGATCAAGCGCATGATGGACGCGGTTTTTCCGCAGGACATGATGACCGCGGCGCTGAAGGATTCGGCCGAGATCGACAATGCCACCGCCAATCTGATGACCGTCTACGAGTTGACCGGTCCGGCGACCCGCACCGAGACCCACAAGCGCTGCCGGGCCTATCTGGACGCCGTCGGCCGCGAGGTCGAGCTGCTGATCCGCAAGACCTGGCCCAGCCATCACCGCCAACTGCGCAAGGAGGGCCTGCTGTGAGCAAGCGCCATGATGCGATCTTCGACGATGTGCTGAAGGATCTGTCCGCCCAGCCGGCCGCCGACAAGGCCGGTGCCCGGTTCCTGAAGCGGACCAACGCCCTGGCCGACAGCGGCGAACGGGAAGAAAAGGTGCTGCGCTGGGTCGATCCGGCCAGCTGCGTGATGTGGGCTAGGCATAACCGCGCCTACGATCTGCTGACCGAGGACAATTGCCGCGACCTGATCGACAGCCTCAAGGCTCAGGGCCAGCAGGAGTTTCCGGCCATCGTCCGCAAGCTGCCGCCGGGGCAGGGGCCGGAATACGAGGTGATCTGCGGCGCCCGCCGGCATTTCGCCGTCAGCTGGCTGCGCGCCAACAACTATTCGCAGTTCCGCTATCTGATCGAGGTCCGCGACCTGACCGATGAAGAGGCCTTCCGCCTGGCCGACATCGAGAACCGCGACCGCGCCGACCTTAGCGACTACGAAAGGGCCTGCGACTATCTGCAGGCGCTGGACATCTATTATGGCGGCAAGCAGAAGACGATGGCCGCGCGGTTGGAGGTCTCGGAAGCCTGGCTGTCGCGCTATCTGCATCTGGCGCGCCTGCCCAAGGCGATCCTGGATGCCTTTCCGCAACTGACCGAAATTCGCGAGCTGCATGCCCGCAGCATCCGGCCGCTGTTGCAGGATGCGGAAGGCAAGGTATTGGCCGAAGCCGCCGCGATCGCGCAGGAACAGGCCCAGGCGCGGGCAGGGCAGGGCAGCCCCGTCCCGGTGCCGAAGGTGTTGGCCCGACTGAAAGCGGCGGCCTATGGTTCCAAGCCGGCGGCCGAAAAGCAGCTGCTCGCCGGCGCGCTGACCATCGAGCACCGGGGCCGCAAGGTCCGCCTGGAGTTCCCCGACAGCATCTCCGAGGCCGATCTGCGCGCCGGCTTCGAGAGCTATCTGGCCGGGCATTTCCAGAAATGATCGGATTGCCAACTGGCAATTTTCAGAACATTAAGGGAACATTTCTGGTTAGTCGGCCCCGGGCAAGGCGCTTTGCGCGATCGAGCGGTCCAGCGCCTCGAAGGCGTTGAGGCCGATCAGATCGTAAAGCTCGGCCCGGGTCTGCATCTCGGGCAGCAGGGCGGTGGTGGCGCCGTCGCGCGCCAGGGCGGCATAAAGCCGTTCCTGCGCCCGGTTGGCGATCCGCAGCGACGACACCGGCCAGATCACCATGTCATAGCCCAGGTCCTGGAATTCCTGCGCGGTCAAGGCCGGCGTGCGGCCGAACTCGGTCATGTTGGCCAGCAGCTTCACCCCCGGCAGTCGGGCGCGAAGTTCGCGGAACATCTCGATGCTGGTCAGCGCCTCGGGAAAGATCGCGTCGGCCCCGGCCTCGACATAGAGCCTGGCGCGGGCCACGGCGCCCTCGATGCCTTCGGAGGCCGCCGCGTCGGTGCGGGCGATCACGAAGAGATGCCGCCGCGCCCGCACCGCCGCCGCAACCTTTGCCGCCATCTCGGTGGCCGGCGCCAGCTTCTTGTCGTTCAGATGTCCGCATTTCTTGGGCAGCAGCTGGTCCTCCAGATGCACGGCGCCGGCGCCGGCCTCTTCGAACACGCGCACCATATGCATGACGTTCAGGGCCTCGCCATAGCCGGTGTCGCCGTCGACCAGCAACGGCAGGCCGCTGGCGCGGGCGATCTGGCGGATGAAGAAAGCGACCTCGTCGACGGTGATGATGCCCAGGTCAGGCAGACCCATGCCGGCGGTCATCGCCGCGCCCGACAGATACAGCGCCGGAAAGCCCGCCGCCTTGGCCTGCAGTGCCGCCATGCCGTTATGGGCGCCGGGCAGGCGCAAGATGCCGGGGCGGGCCAGCGCGGCGCGGAAGCGGGCGCCAGCCGGGGCTTCGGGCAGGTCGGAGCCGATCAGATAGGGCATGGCTCTACTCCGCCGCCGCGGCCAGATGGCCGTCGCGATGCGCGATGGGGGTGAATGCGCGGTTGTCCGGTCCGATGTAATTGGCCGAGGGCCGGATGATCTTGTTGTCCAGCCGCTGCTCAATCACATGCGCGCCCCAGCCGGCGGTGCGGGCCAGCACGAAGATCGGCGTGAACATCGCCGTCGGCACCCCCAGCAGGTGATAGGAGACCGCGGAATACCAGTCCAGATTCGGGAACATCGCCTTGGCATCGGCCATTACCGCCTCGATCCGTTCGGCGATGCGGAACATCTTGGTCGCTCCGGCCGCAAGGGCCAGCCGCCGGGCCACATCCTTGATCACCACGTTGCGCGGGTCCGAGACGGTATAGACCGGATGGCCGAAGCCGATGACGACCTCGCGCGCCGCGACCCGGGCGCGGATGTCGGCCTCGGCCTCTTCGGGGCTGTCGTAACGCTTCTGCACCTCGAAGGCGACTTCGTTGGCGCCGCCATGCTTCGGCCCGCGCAGCGCACCGATGGCGCCGGCGACGCAGCTGTACAGGTCCGAGCCGGTGCCGGCGATGGTCCGCGCCGTGAAGGTCGAGGCGTTGAATTCATGCTCGGCATACAGGTTCAGCGTCGTGTGCATCGCCCGGACATGCTCGGGCGCAGCCGGTGCCCCGTGCAGCAGGTGCAGGAAATGGCCGGCAATGCTGTCGTCCGCGGTCTCGACCTCGATGCGGCGGCCGTTCTGGGCGAAATGATACCAGTAAAGCAGCATCGAGCCCTGCGCCGCGATCAGCCGATCCACGATGTCGCGGGCGCCGGGGGTGTTGTGGTCCGCGGCCTCGGGCAGCACGCAGCCGAGCGCGCTGACGCCCGAGCGCAGCACGTCCATGGGATGCGCCGCGGCCGGGATCGATTCCAGGACCTGCCGCACCGCCAGCGGCAGCCCGCGCAACCCGCGCAGCTTGGCCTTGTAGGCCGCGAGTTCCGCCTGCGAGGGCAGGGTGCCATGCACCAGCAGATGCGCCACCTCCTCGAAGGCGCAGGCCTCGGCAAGATCCAGGATGTCGAAGCCGCGATAATGCAGGTCGTTGCCCGATTGGCCGACGCTGCACAGGGCGGTATTGCCGGCGACGACCCCGGAAAGGGCCACCGACTTCTTGGGCTTGGCAACAATGTCGCTCATGTCGTCACCTCATTTCCAGTCGAAGATGCCATGCGGCACCGGGGCGCCCAGCTTGTCGGGCGTGACGGTGAAATTCAGCTCTCCCAGCCGGCCGGCCGGAAGGTCGGGAAGGCTCTGCGCCGCGTCCAGGAAGCGCCGCTGTTCGGCCGCGGCGACGATCCCGTCCGAAAGAGTCATGAACTTCCGGATATAGTTCTCGCGCACGAAGGGGCGGGCGCCATCGGGGTGGGCATCGGCCAGGGCCAGTTCGTCCTCGACCACGCGGCCGTCCTTCAGCGCGACCACCACGCGGCCGCCGAAGGCCTTTTCCTTGGGGTCGCGGGCGTGATAGCGCCGCGACCACTCCGGGTCCTCGACGGTCGAGATCTTGCGCCACAGCGCCACGGTTTCCGGGCGTTGCGCACGCTCGGGGGCATAGCTGCGCTCGTGGTGCCAGCCGCCGTCCTCCAGCGCCACCGCGAAGATATACATGATCGAGTGGTCCAGCGTCTCGCGCGAGGCATGGGGGTCCATCTTCTGCGGATCGTTGGCGCCGGTGCCGATGACGTGATGCGTATGGTGGCTGGTGTGGATCACGATGCTGTCGATCTGCGACAGGTCGCCGATCCGCGGGCCCAGGCGGCGGGCAAGGTCGATCAGCGCCTGGCTTTGATATTCCGCCGAGTGCTCCTTGGTATAGGTGTCCAGGATCGCGCGCTTGGGCTGACCTTGGCCCGGCAGCGGCACCTGATAGCGCGCCTCGGGACCGGACAGCAGCCAGGCGATGAAACCGTCCTCGCCCTCCCAGGCGGGGCTGGGGGCGCCTTCGCCGCGCATCACCCGGTCCACCGCCTCGATCGCCATCTTGCCGGCAAAGGCCGGGGCATAGGCTTTCCAGCTGGAAATCTCGCCCTTGCGGCTTTGCCGGGTGGTGGTGGTGACGTGCAGCGCCTGCTGCACCGCCTGATAGATCACCGCGGCGGGCAGGTTCAGCAAGGTGCCGATCCCGGCGGCGGCCGAGGGGCCGAGATGCGCGATATGGTCGATCTTGTGTTCGTGCAGGCAGATGCCGCGCACCAGGTTCACCTGCACCTCGTAGCCGGTGGCGATGCCCCGGATCAGGTCGCGGCCCGAGCGCAGGCAATGCTGCGCCACCGCCAGCACCGGCGGGATATTGTCGCCCGGATGGCTGTAGTCGGCGGCCAGGAAGGTGTCGTGAAAGTCCAGTTCGCGCACCGCGGTCCCGTTGGCCCAGGCCGCCCATTCCGGGCTGACCCGCAGCGAATCGTCCAGGCCGAAGACCGTGGCGCCGCATTGCAAGGGATGGCAGAAGGCCTGTGCCCGCGCCTGTGCCCGGGCCGAGGCGACCGGCCGCCGCGCCAGCGAGGCCGCCGCCACCGCCGCATTGTCGATGATCCGGTTCACGATCATCTCGGTCACCTCGGCCTCGACCTCGACCGGGTCGGCGGCGACTTCGGCGATCTTCCAGGCCAACTGCTCGTCGCGCGGCAGGTGCTCGGCCGATTTCCAGCTTCTCAGGTCGTGAATCGTCATCATTCGCATCCTTTTCCTTGTTCCTGCGCGATGGGGCAGGGCCGTCCCCGCCCATCCACCGCCACCATCTCGAATCGTCCGCGCAGCACTTCGCGCCGGGCCTGCTCGGTCAGCGCTCCGGCCGTCGCCGCGACCTCGACCGTCATCGAGCTGCGCCCGCTGCGGGTGACGCGGGCGGTCAGTTCCAGCAATTCGCCCACCCGCACCGGCGTGGCGAAATCCACCCGGTCCGAGCGCGCCATGACCACCGCCATGCGCGCGTGTTGCGTCGCCGCGACGAAGGCGGCCTTGGCCATCAGCGCCAGCGCGTGGCCGCCGAACAGTGTGCCGTAATGGTTGGCCTGTTCGGGAAAGATCATCTCGACCATCTGGACCGGGGCGGGCATGGGCATCCTTCGCAAGATTTGCAGATGGATCTATTCACAAAGCAGGACTTCGGATAAACTGCTGAAAAAGCGTGGGATTGCGAAGATCGCGCTTGTGAATTGCGAAGGTTGCGAAGATGTCGAAGGCTTTCATGGGCGTCCGGCTGCGCCGGCTGCGCGAGGAACGCGGCCTGACCCAGGCGGCGCTGGCGCGGACGCTGGGGATTTCGCCCAGCTATCTCAACCAGATCGAGCAGAACCAGCGCCCGCTGACCGTGCCGGTGCTGTTGAAGCTGAACGGCGCCTTCGGCCTGGACGTGCAGCTGTTCTCGGATGCGGAAGAGGCTCGGCTGATCGCGGACCTGCGCGCGGCGCTGGCCGATCAGGGCGCGCCGGCGGCGATGGCCGAGCTGCGCGAGCTGGCCGCCAACATGCCCGGGGTGGCACGGACGATCGTCGCCATGCAGGCACGGCTGCGCGAAACCTCGGAACGCGCCGACCTGCTGGTGGGCCGGCTGACCGAACCGCAAGCCGCGGCGCCGGCCGCCTTCGAGGCGGTGCGGGACTGGTTCTACGACCGCCGCAACCATGTGCCGGAACTGGAAACCCCGGCCGAGGCCATCGGCCTTGCCCTGCCGCCCGGCCGCATGGCCGCGGGGCTGATCGACCGGCTGGCGGGCCGGCACGGCATCCGCATCGCGCTGGACGGCGACAGCCTGCGCCGCTTCGATGCCGGCGCGCGCATCCTGCATCTGGCGCCGCATCTGAACGAAGGCCAGCAGGCGTTCCAGATCGCGACGCAGCTGGCCTTTCTCGAACAGGGCGAGACCCTGGCCCGACTGTCCGAAGGTCCCGGCCTTGCCCCCGACGCCCAGGCCCTGCTGCGCATCGGCCTGGCGAATTATTTCGCCGGGGCGCTGGTGCTGCCCTATGCCGCCTTCCTGCGCGAGGCCGAGGCCACGGCCTATGACATCGACTTGATCGCGCGCCGCTTCGGCGTCGGGTTCGAGACCACCTGCCACCGGCTCTCGACCCTGCAGCGGCCCGAGGCGCGCGGCGTGCCGTTCTTCTTCATCCGCGTGGACCGGGCCGGGAACATCTCGAAGCGGCAATCGGCCACGGATTTCCACTTCTCGCGCATCGGTGGCACCTGCCCGCTGTGGAACGTCTATGAGGCTTTCAGCCGGCCGGGCGAGATCACCCGCCAGATCGCCCAGATGCCGGACGGGCGCAGCTACCTGTGGATCGCGCGCATGGTCAGCCACGGCCAGGGCGGTTTCGGGGCGCCGGTCAAGACCTTCGCGGTGGCGCTGGGATGCGACCTGGCCCATGCCGACCGGCTGGTCTATGCGCGCGGGCTGGACCTGAAGAACCCGGCGCTGGCGACGCGCATCGGTCCGGGCTGCAAGGTCTGCGAGCGTCCGGCCTGCCCGCAGCGCGCCTTTCCCATGGTCGGCCGGCCGCTGGCGGTCACCGCGACGGAAGCCCGCTTCGCCCCCTACAGCGGCGCCTAGCGGACCGCTGAAACAGGGTGGACGCGGCGGCGCGTCAGAAAATCGGACCCGCAACGGCCTGACAGGTCGATGTCAGGCCGATCTTCTCGGAAGCCGGAACCATTTTCGTCCCGGCACGCTCTCGGCAGGCTTTTAGTGCCCGGGCGCATCCTCGTCCGGCTCGGCCGTGTCGCGGTCGAATGCGGCGCGCCAGGCGGCCAGCGCGGGCGAGGGGCCGTCCCGGCGCTCGGCCTGGCGCAGGGCGACGCGCAGGGCGGTGCGGGCATGGCGGTCGTCGGGCGGCGGGAAATCCCCGGGCGCCACCCCCTCGGCCAGCGCCGCCCAGACCCGCGCCTTCAGCGCGTTGCGTCCGCCGTCGCCCCATTCGGCCAGCATCCGCTGGAAATCCGCGAAGGCTGCCGCGTCGAAATCGCGATCCGCGCCCATCGTGTCCATGACCGGGCTTTCGGGGTGCAGCCCGGCCACCGGCACCAGCCCGGGCGGGATCGGCGTATTGGCGGAATGGGTGCGCCGGCTGCGCAGCAGCTTGGGCAGCACATGCGTATGCGGCCCCGGGGGCGAGACGCCGCCGGTGTCCGGGCCGCCGATCTTCTGGAACACTTCGACGCGGCCGATGCCGGTCAGCGCCACCCGATGCGGATGCGCGGGCAGGATCGCCGCCATGGCATGGCTCTCGAAAACCCCGCGGCCGCATTCGGCCCGCAGCGCCGCGATCAGCGCGGGATCGCTGGTCCTGACGCAGAAATCGACCTGCGGCTGGTCCAGGCCCAGGTCGAACAGCACCGCCTCGCGGTCCTGGTCGCGCAGCGCCCCCGTGTCGGGTCCCAGTTCGGTCAGCACGCTGCGGCGGGCCGTGCCGGTCTCGCCCTCGGGCAGGCACAGCGCCACGCCCTGCTGCCAGCGATGCGGGCGCGGGCTCAGCCCCTCCCAGGCGACGGGGCGGATCGCGGCGATGTTCTCCAGCCGGATGCCGCCGCGCGCGGTGACGATGCCGCAGCCGGGCAGGGGCGTCGCGGCGGGATCGCCGGCGACATGGTGGAACTCGGCGATGGCCCCGAACGAGCCCATCGACCAGCCGGTGCCGGGGTTTCGCATCGCGTCGCGCAGGCGGTTTTCAAGCGTCATGTCGTCTCCGTGATCGTGTCCAGCAATTGCAGGATCGGCCCCTGCGGGCCATGCGCGACATGGGCCGTCACGCCGAAGCAGCGGCCCAGGTTTTCGTCCGTCAGCACCGTCTCGGGCGGGCCGTCGGCCATGATCCGGCCGCGCTGCAGCAGGATCAGCCGGCTGCAATGCCGGGCCGCCAGGCCAAGGTCGTGCAGCGAGGCCAGGACCGCCCGCCCCTCGTTTGCGAGCCCGCGGAACAGCCGCATGACGCCGATCTGCGCGGCCGGGTCCAGCCCGGCGATGGGCTCGTCCGCGACCAGCAGCGGGGTGTCCTGCGCCAGCGCCCGGGCCAGCAGCGCGCGGGCCTGCTCGCCGCCCGACAGCTGGGTGGCGGGGCGATGGCGCAGTTCTTGCAGCGACAGCGCGGCCAGCGCCGCCTCGACCGCGGCATGGTCCGCATCGCCCGCCGCGTCGGGATGGGCGACGCGCCCCAGCGCCACCAGGGTCTCGACCGTCACCGGCCAGGCGATCTCGCGTCCCTGCGGCATGAAGGCGGCCGCGCGGGCGCGCTGCGCCGCCGGCAGCGCCGCCAGCGAATTGCGCCCCTCGGCCGGCAGCAGCCCCAGCGCGGTGCGCAGAAGCGTGGTCTTGCCGGCGCCGTTGGGACCCAGCAGGCCCACGAATTCGCCCGGCCCCACCGTCAGGTCGATGCCGTCGATCACCGCGCGGCCGTTGCGGCGGCAGGTCAGATTCGCAAGCTCCAGCCTCATGCCTGCCTCCGGGTCTTCAGGATCAGATGCAAGAACAGCGGCGCCCCGACCAGCGCGGTCAGCACGCCCAGCTTGAGGTCGCGGCCGGGCAGGATCAGCCGCACCGCGATATCCGCCGCCAGCACCATCGCCGCGCCGCCAAGCGCCGAGGCGGCCAGCAGCCGCGACGGCCGTGCGCCGACCGCACGGCGCAGCAGATGCGGCACCACCAGCCCGACGAAGCCGATGGCGCCCGCCACCGCCGTCGCACCCGCGATCAGGGCCGCGGTGCCCATGACCAGCCGCAGCCGCAGCCAGCGCAGGTCGATCCCGCTGGACGCCGCCGCGTCCTCGCCCAGCGTCAGCGCGTCCAGCGCCCGGCCGGTCGTCAGCAGCAGCGCCGCGCCGGGCAGGATCAGCGCCGCCGCGATCCAGACATGCAGCATCGAGCGGTCGGCCAGCGATCCCATCATCCAGAACATGATCTCGTTCGCCGCGAACGGGTTGGGCGACAGGTTCAGCACCAGTGATGTCCCGGCCCCGGCCAGGGCGGAAATGGCGATGCCGGCCAGGATCAGCGCCAGCGCGCCGCCCCGCGGTCCGGCCAGCGCCAGCACCAGCAGCACCGACAGCGCCGCCCCGGCCAAAGCCGCCAGCGGCAGGCCCAGGGACCAGGCCGCCGCCAGCCCGGTCTGGATCGCCAGCACCGCGCCCAGGCCCGCCGAGGACGAGGTCCCGATCAGCCCCGGCTCGGCCAGGGGGTTGCGCAGAAAGCCCTGCATCGCGGCCCCGGCCAGCCCCAGCGCCGCCCCGACCAGCAGGCCCAGGATGGCGCGGGGCAGGCGGATCTCGCGCATCACCAGCCCCAGCATGCCGTCGCCGCGGACCAGCGCGGCAAGGCTGTCGCCGATGCCCACGCCCGCCGGGCCGGTCAGCAGCGAGGCCAGGAACAGCGCCGCGGCCAACAGGCCCAGCAGCGCCAGCAGCAGCGCATAGCGGGTCATGGCGCGAGCCCCCCGGCGGTGCGCAGGCTTTGCGCGGCGCGCAGGATGCGGGGGGTGCCGCAGACCCAGTCGGGGTCCGACATGACCACGAAAGGCGTGTCGCGCATGACGCTGCGCAGGGCCGGATGGTCCATCATGTCCTCGCCCCGGGAATGGCCGGGATAGCGCCGGCCCAGAATCAGCAGGTCGGGCTGCGACAGCAGCAGCGATTCCAGCGGCAGCGTGCCGCCGCCGGCCAGGCCCAGCTCGTCGGCGATATTGGCATGGCCGCCCAGGATCACGATCTGCCCGGCCAGGCTGTCGCTGCCCAGGGTATAGCCGTTCGCGGCATAGATCGCGGCGCGGGGGCGCGGCGCGGGCGCATCGTCCAGCCGCGCCAGATCGGCTTCGAAACGGGCGATCAGCGCCTCGGCCTCGGCCTCGCGGCCCAGCACCTCGCCCATGCGGCGTATGTTGGCGCGGATGCCGGCGAGGTCGTCTTCGGGCTGGAACACCGCCACCGGAACGCCGACCCGGCGCAGCAGGTCGACGGTGGCCGGCGTCGTCCAGGTCCCCGCCAGCACCAGGTCGGGCCGCAGCAGGAAGATCTCCTCGGCCAGCCCGTGGTTGAGGGGCAGCCCCGCCGCCGCCTCGGGCATCGCCGAAGAGGCCGGGTCCCGCGCCAGATACGAGACCGAGACCAACTGCCCCGGCGCCGCCAGCATCATCGCCAGCTGGTCGGTGCACAGGTTCACGGAAACGACCCGGCGCGGCGCGTCGGCCGCGACGGGCAGGGCAAGGCAGGCCAGCCAGCCCGCCAGAAGCCAGCGGATCACCATCGCGCCTGCAATCCGGCATAAGCGGTCCGCCCCTGCGAGGCATAGCCCCAGACGTCGGAATATTCCTTGTCGAACAGGTTCGTCACCCGGCCGGTCACCCGGACGTTCCGGGTCAGATCATAGCCGGCGGCCAGGTTCACGACCGTATAGGCGGGCAGTTCCGCCGTTGCATAATCGCCGAAGAACCGGCTGTCGTAATTGCCCGCGACCCGGCGGACATCGGCGGTGACCGAACCGCGCCCGTCCAGGAAGGCCAGCGTCGCCGCCAGGCCCAGTTCGTGCCGCGGCCGGCGCACCTCGACCGAGCCGTCGGGGTTCTTGGCGTCCAGGTAGGTATAGTTCAGCGCCAGGTCCAGCGTCTGGGTGGCGCGGATCCGCGCCGTCAGCTCGACGCCTTCGCGCGGGCTTTTGCCGGGCTGATTCTCATAACTCGCCCGACCGTCCGGGGCGGCGCCATAGACATAGGCGATCTCGTCCTCAAGCTTTTCCTTGAACCAGGTCAGGTCGACGGTGCCGCGGTCGTCGGGCAGCTGGAACTCGACGCCCAGGTCGAAGCCGCGGTTCTTTTCCGGCTTCAGAGAGGGATTGCCGCGGGTATAGGTGTCATCGGCGTAAAGCTCGTAATAGGACGGGTTCACCAGCCCCGCGCCGGCCGAGGCATGCAGCCGATAGGGCTGGTCCGGCACCTGCCAGGACAGGCCCAGGTTCCAGCTGGTGAAATCCTCGAACACCTTGTTGTCGTCGCGGCGCAGGCCCGCCTGCAGATCCAGCCCGTTGTCCAGGAAGCCGCGGTATTCCAGCGCCACCGAGGTCATCTCGCGGTCGTAATCCGGGGCGGCGGAGGATTCGTCCTTCTGCTTCTCGGCCAGCAGGCCGAGGATATGCGCCGATTCCGTCACCGCCCGGCCGTCCAGACCGAAGCTGCCGCGGTATTTCAGCTTGCGCGTCTTGCCGGTGGTCCAGGCGCCGCCGTTGCTGCTCTGCTTGAACACGGTGTCCTGATATTCCAGCCGATGCGTCAGCCGGCCGTCGAGGCTGGAAAACTCGGCCCAAAGCGCGCCCTGGAACTCGTCGCGCTTGCTGTAGAGCGCGGGGTCGTCCACGACATAGTCGTCGGCCGTGGTCGCCAGATAGTTGAGCGCGTCGTAATCGTATTTTTCCCAGGACCGGCGCAACGTGGTGCCCAGCCGCAGGTCGTCGGTGGCCTGCAGCCAGCCCGAGGCGCCGATGGTCTTGCGGATGATGCCGTCCTTTTCGCCGCCGTCGCCCGACTGGTCATAGCCGTGGTCGTCGCGGGCCGACAGGTTCAGCGCCAGCCCGCCCCGCGCGCCGTTGCGGCTGACATAGGCCGAGGCCGCGGCGCCGTTGCCCGCCTCGACCGCGCCGCCGTATTCCAACCCCTCGCCGCCCTTGCGGGTGATGATGTTGATCACCCCGGCCGAGGCGTTCGAGCCGTAATAGACCGATTGCGGCCCGCGCAGCACCTCGATGCGCTCGATGTTCGCGGTCTCCAGCCCGGTCAGGATATATTCGTCGCCGCCGCCCACGGCCTCGATGCCGTCGATCAGGATCAGCGTGTGGTTGCCCTCGCCGCCCCGGATGCGGACCTGGGTGAAGGTCGAGCCGGTGGCCGAAACCGCGATGCCGGGCACGGCGCGCAGCGCGTCCTGGACCGTGGCGATGCCGCGCTGCTCGATTTCCTCGGCGGTCAGCACCGTATGGGCGCGGCCGTAGGCGTCGCTCGCGATGGGCGAGAAGCCCGCCGACAGGATGACCGGATCGAGCGTGACGGCATCCTGCGCCAGCGCGAGACCCGGCGAAACCGCCGCTGCCAGGGCCAGAAGAGAGGCTTGGGTTCGGATCATGCCTTGACCTTTCCAACGCAGGCCGCGGCCTGCGAATTGCAGAGTTGCCCCGTGGAAAGGACCGACGGTCCCCGCCCCAGGACGGTGATCGTCACCTCTGCGGAATGGCCGCTTTCCATGCGCGCCCCGCGCCGGAAATGGGTGAACGCCGCGGCAGGTCTCCTGGCTGGCGGATCATCGCTCGGGTCTGCCTTCCCGGGGTTTGCGCCCCAGTGGCATCCTTGACCGTCGCTCACCGCTTACAGTTGCGGGGGCAGCTCCGGATTGGCCCCAAAGGGGCGCACCGGATTCCCTTTTCACCCGCCGGAATCGGCGGGAACCGAAGCAGGATCGAATTGGCGCACGGAAGCGTGAGCTGTCAATAGGCATCGGCGTCGCGCAAACGTCGCACCCGGGCCCCGCGTTTGACGCCGGCGCGGCGGGGCGCAATGCGGATTCCGCCGGGGCCGTGCCTGCCAGGTCAGCGACTTCGCCGCCGGGATGCCGATGCGATGGCCGAAGAAGATCCTCGGGAGCGGCCAAGGCTGGAGGCTGCCGCCGATCTTGCCAGCGCCCATGCGAAAGGCGCCGGCGAACCGGCGCCTCGGGCCTTTCCGTCTGCGGGATCAGGCCAGCCGCTGCCGCAAGCCCGGATCGCGGGCCAGCGTCCGCTGCACCAGCTGGCCGAAGATCAGGCCGATCCCGGCCCAGAGCACGGCCTCGACCACCAGGGACACGGTGCGGAATTGCCACAGCAGATCGCCGGGGAAGGTCGCCGGAACCTCGTTGATCGCCGGCAACACATGGCCCGCGATCGTGACCAGCGCCAGATAGACCACCCCGCCCAGGATGCCCCAGCGCCAGCGGTCGCTGCCGCTGCGGGCGACCGCGACCGAAACCGCCAGCGCCACCAGCGACAGCACCATCATGGCAAAGAAGACCTGCGTGCGCAGGCCGATGGTCTCGCCATGGCCGACGGCCGGCGGGTTGGCCGGGTATTTCAGGAAGGGCACCAGCACCACCGCGACATAGCCAAGCGCCGCCATGACCGCCGCCGTGCCCGCCGCGCTCAGATGCGAAAAGCGCCCCTGGACAAAGGCGAAGGCCAGCGCGAACAGCCCGCCCAGCCCGGCGCCGAAGACCGCCATGCCGGTCAAGAGGCCCAGCCCGGCCTGGGTCTCGCGGCTGAAGCCTTCCTCGTCGCCATGCGAATGCGAATGCCCGGCCGGCTCGGCCTCGGCGGCGCTGTCCGCGGTCACCGTGCCCGCGGCGGCGTCATGGCTGTGTTCCGCGTCGTGCCCGGCGGGGGCCTCGGCTTCCGAGCCCGCCTCCTCGATGGCGATGGCGGCGGCCACCGGCGGCTCGCCCCAGACCTTGCCGACGCCGAAGGCCAGCACACCCGCGATCAGCCCGGCGATCATGCCGAGCAGCAAGTAACGTCCTGTCATGTCCGCTTCCTCAGTGGCAGGGGAAGCCGAGCAGGTGCCGGGCGTCATGCACGAATTCATGCACGTTGGTGCCGTCGAACAGCGCGACCGCGCCTTGCTCGGTGCTGACGAAATACAGCGCCAGCAGCATGACCAGGCCGGCAAAGATCGCCCAGGGCGCCCATTCGCCCAAGGGAATCGGGGCGCTGCGACTGTCGGGGGCGGCGTGGGTATAGGCCATCGGAAATCTCCTTCGGATACGCGTCCATCTGGGGTGTCACATGCTCCGCCTCCGGGTCTGACTTCCGCCCTTGCTGCGGGCGGTTACAGTGGCGCGACCGTGCCGGAATTCCACCGGCTTCCTTCTGCGGAACAATGTCCGGGACGCTGCGCCCGCGGCGAACGAATGTCAAAGCAAACTTGCGGTTTCAGGACGTTTGGCCGATTTTGCCGCATGGCAAACCGCATCCTGCTGATCTGCTCGCTGGCCCCCGAACGGCCGGTCTTTCCCGGGGACGACCCCGCCCCCGCCGCCGCCCTGGCCCGGGTCGGCCGGCTTGCGGTCGGTTCTGACGGCGTGACCTCGCCGCTGCTGCGCGCGCGGCAGACGGCGGCGGCGTTGGGCCTGGACGCCCGGCCGGACCCGGCCCTGGCGGAAGCCGATTTCGGACGCTGGGCCGGACGCGCGCCCGAGGCGCTGCTGGCCGAGGACCCCGCCGGCCTGGCGCTGTGGCGCGCGGACCCGCGATCCGCGCCGCATGGCGGCGAAAGCCTGGCCCAGATGGTGGCGCGGGTCGCCGCCTGGCTGGAACGGCAGGCGGGGCAGGGCGGCAGCCTGGTGGCGGTGACCCACCCGGGTCCGATCCAGGCGGCGATGGTCCATGTGCTGGGCGCGCCGCTGGAAGCGGCCGGCCGCATCGGGGTCCGGCCGCTGTCGCGGACCCGGCTGACCCATGACGGCCGCCGCTGGTCGCTGCTGATCGAGCCCTGACGCACGCCCCGCGACCGGACAAGGCGCCCGGACAAAGATGCGCCGCCCCCGAGGGGACGGCGCACAGAGGGCCAGACTGGCCGAATCCCGCGAAGGAAAGCCGGCCCTCTTTCCTGTCGCCCCCTATTCGGCGGCGAACTGGTTCATGGTGTTGGCATGTCCGCCGGCCTTCAGCGCGCGTTCGCCGGCGACCATCTCCTTGAAGGTGTCGCCCAGGTCCGATCCGACCTCGTGCTGGTGCTTGACCGCGCTGATGCCGCGGCGGATTTCCTCGCGCTGCACGGTCGCGACATAGGCCAGCATCTTCTGTTCGCCGAAATAGCCGCGGCTGAGTTCGTCCATCGACTTGGCGGTCAGGTGGAAGGTCGGCAGCGTGATCAGGTTGTGGAACACCCCGGCCCGGGCCGAGATGTCGGCCTGGAAGCGCTGCAGCCGCGCATCCGCTTCGAGCCCGAGCGCGCTGTCGTCGTATTCCGCGCGCATCAGCTCGTTGCCCTCGGGATAGTCGGCCTTGTTGATCTTGCCTTCGGCCAGCCATTGCGTGCGCACCTGCTTGCGCAGGTTCAGCGTCCAGTTGAAGCTGGGCGAGTTGTTGTAGGTCAGCTTCGCCCCCGGCGCCGCCTTGCGGGTCTCGGCGACCATGCCGGCGATCTCGTCCACGTTCGGGGTGTCGGTCTCGATCCACAGCAGGTCGGCGCCGCCCTCGTTCAGGCTGGCGATGCAATCCTCGATCACGCGCTGGCGGCCGGTGTTTTCCTGGAAGGGGAACAGCCCGTTCGGAAGACGGGCCGGCTTCACGAACTGCCCGTCCTTGAACAGCGCCAGCTCGCCTTCGCGGATCGGGTTCGCCTCGGTGATCGGCTCGGTTTTCAGCCATTTGATATAGTCCGAGGCCAGATCGCCCGGCCGCTGGCTGACCGGCACCTTCTGGGTCAGGCCGGCACCCAGGCTGTCGGTGCGGGCGACGATGACGCCGTCGTCCACCCCCAGCTCCTCGAAGGCCAGGCGGCAGGCGCGCAGCTTCTCGATGAAATCCTCGCGCGGGACGGTGACCTTGCCGTCCTGGTGGCCGCATTGCTTGGCGTCCGAGACCTGGTTCTCGATCTGCAGCGCGCAGGCGCCGGCCTTGATCAGCTCCTTTGCCAGCAGATAGGTCGCGTGTTCGTTGCCGAAGCCGGCGTCGATGTCGGCGATGATCGGCACGACATGGGTCTCGAAGCCGTCGATCGCCGCGATCGCCTCGGCGCGCTCGACGTCGTTGGTGGCGGCTTTCAGCGCCTTGAACAGGTCGTTGATCGCGACCTCGTCGGCCTGGCGCAGCGAGACGTAGATCTCGTTGATGAGATCGGCGACGGCGGTCTTTTCATGCATCGACTGGTCGGGCAGGTGGCCCCAGCGGTTGCGCAGCCCCGCGACCATCCAGCCGGAAAGATAGACATAGGTGCCCTTCGCGGTGCCGCGCATGCGTTTCACCGCCTTGATCATCTGCTGGGCATGGAAGCCCGACCAGCAGCCCAGCGACTGGGTGAACTTGCTGCTGTCGGCGTCATAGGCCGCCATGTCGGCGCGCATGACCGTGGCCATGTCCCGGGCGATGTCCAGATGCGTGTCATAGGTGTTCTGCAGCCGCAGCTGCACCATGTCATCCACCGAGACGCCACCCGGCGTGCGACCGGAGGGGTAGCGGGACATGAGCTCGGCATGGATCTCCGAGAAAGTCTTTCGGCTGGTCATGGTTCTTCCTTCTTTCAACAGGGTCGGATTGGGTTTTGACGGGCCGTGCCTCAGGGAGGGGGCGCTGAAGGAACGGCCCGCCAAACGGGGAATAGATGCGGATGCTGTCCATGCGGGGCCTCAGTCCAGCGCGTTCAGCACGTCATAGGCGGCGGGGATGATGAAATCGGGCAGGGTCGCGGCGGTGGCCGCCTCCTGCACGATCCGCGCCGCGCTGGCGTAATGCCCGCGGTGGAAGCCGGCGGGTCCCAGCCGTTCCAGCACCGCGACGATCTCGGCCTGGACCAGTTCGCCCAGCCAGTCGGCGGTCAGCGGGCGCGGGCCCTGGCCGGTCTCGACCTCGGCGCCGTGGCGGATCCACTGCCACAGCTGGGCGCGGCTGATCTCGGCCGTGGCGGCATCCTCGATCCTGCCGCGGATCGACACCGTGCCGCGGCCTTGCAGCCAGTTCGCCAGATATTCGATGGCGGTTTCGATGTTCAGCCGCACGCCGGCCTGGGTGATGGTGCCCTGATGCGGTTTCAGCAGCATCGCCGGCTCGACCCGCCATTCCTGCCGCGGCCGGGCGATCTGGTTCGGCCCGTGCATGCCGGCGTCGAAGACCGCGCGCGCGACCGGAACCAGGTCGGGATGGGCGACCCAGGCGCCATCGAAGCCCATGCCGACCTCGTGCGTCTTGTCGGCGCGGACCTGAGCGAAGGCCGCTTCGTTCGCACCCGCATCGCCCGGGGTCGGGATCGCTGCCGACATCCCGCCCAGGGCGTGGATGCCGCGGCGGTGGCAGACCTTGACCAGCCGCGCGGCATAGGCGGCCAGGAAGGCGTCCTCCATCGCCAGCTGGGTGCATTCGGGCAGCACATAGGCGGGGTGGTTGCGCAGGGTCTTGATGTAGCTGAAGACATAGTCCCAGCGGCCGCAGGCCAGCCCGGCAATATGGTCGCGCAATTCCCAGACGATCTCGTCCATCTCGAAGGCGGCGGGCAGGGTCTCGATCAGCACCGTGGCCTTGATCGTGCCCTCGGCCAGACCCGAGCGTTCCTGCGCGAACAGGAAGACGTCGTTCCAGAACCGCGCCTCGCCGTGGGATTCCAGCTTGGGCAGGCAGTAGAACGGCCCGCGGCCGGTGGCCGCCAGCGCGCGGCCGCAGTGAAACAGCGACAGGCCGAAATCGAACAGCGCCGCCGAGACCGGCTGCCCGCCGATCAGGACATTTGCCTCGGACAGGTGCAGGCCGCGCGGCCGGATGATCAGCAGCGCCGGATCCGGGTCCGGGCGCAGGCGCTTGCCGGTGGCGGGGTCGTCATGCTCCAGCGTGCCGTCGCGGTGCTCGATCAGGTTGGCCTGGCCGGCGACGATCCTGGCGAAGCCGGGCGCGGTGCCGTCCTCGAAATCGGCCAGGAACACGCGCGCGCCCGAGTTCAGCCCGGCGATCATCGTCCGGCGGTCCGGGGGGCCGATGATCTCGACCCGGCGGTCGGCCAGCGCCGCAGGGATCGGCGCGGCCCGCCAGATGCCGTGCCGGATCTCGCGGGTGTGGGGCAGGTAGTCGGGCAGCTCGCCGCGGTCGATGCGTTCCTGGCGGCGGGCGCGGGCGACCATGAGCGCGTGCAGCCGCAGCCCGAAGCGGGCCTGCAACTGGGCGACAAAGGCCAGCGCCTCGGGGGTCAGCACATGGTCGCCGCCTGCGACGGCGCGCAGGACGACGGGCGGAAGCGTTGCTGCATTGCGGTCGAGCGGCATGGCGGTCTCCTGTGATTCCGTGTAATGTCACAGTAGTAATGTCATGCTGCGCATGCATTATGATCTTGAAGGCATTGGGTGCGATGGTCAGTATTGTCACCGCGCACCCGCAAAATTTGTAAGGTTTGTCACATGGCACGAGGCGAAAAGCTGATCATCGGCCAAAGGCTGCGGGTGTTGCGGCAGTCGCTGGGGCTGACCCAGGCGCAGATGGCGGCCGAGCTGGGGGTTTCGGCCAGCTATGTCACGCTGATCGAGGCCGACCAGCGCCCGGCCTCGGCGCGTTTCCTGATGAAGCTGGCCGAGGTCTATGACCTGAACATTGCCGAATTGTCGCCCGCCACCGATTCGCAGCTGGCGGCGGATTTCGCCGGCGCGCTCAAGGACCCCGCGCTTGGCGCCGGCGCCGTGCCCCGTGCCGAGATCGAGGCGGTGCTGCAAGCCTCGCCCCGCATCGCCCAAGCGTTTCTGCGGCTGCACGACAATCACCGCGAGGCGCTGCTGCGACCTCTGGCCGACGACAATCCGATGACCGACCGCGACAAGGTCGAGGCCCTGGCCGAGACCTCGCGCCCGGTCGATGCGGTGCGCGGCTGGTTCTACGCCCGCCGCAACCATGTCGATGCGCTGGACCGCGCCGCCGAGGCGCTGGCCGAGGAACTGGCCCTGCACCGGAACGAGCCGCATATGGCGCTGACCGCCCGGCTGGCGGCGCATTGCATCGCGGTGCGCATCCTGCCGGCGCCGTTGATGGGCGAGCGGCTGCGCCGCTTCGACCTGCACCGGCGCGAACTGTTGCTGTCGGAACTGCTGGCGCAATCCAGCCGCCGCTTCCAGATCGGGGTGCTGCTGGCGCGGCTGGAGCAGGAGCCGCTGATCGCGCGTCTGGTGGACGAGGCCGGGCTGGCCGACGCCGCCGCCTCGGCGCTGATGCGGGTCAGCCTGGCGAATTACTTCGCAGCCGCGCTGATGATGCCCTATGGCCGCTTCCTGGCCGCCTGCGAATCGGCGCGCTACGACGTCGAGCTGCTGGGCCACCGCTTCGGCGCGAGTTTCGAGCAATGCGCGCATCGCATGTCCACGCTGCAACGCCCCGAGGCGCGGGGTATTCCCTTCTTCTTCGTGCGGGTGGACCGCGCCGGCAATATCTCGAAACGCTTCAGCGCCGGGCGCTTTCCCTTCTCGCGCTTCGGCGGCACCTGTCCCCTGTGGAACATCCATGCCGCCTTCGAGACGCCCGAGCGGGTCTCGGCGCAGGTGATCCGCATGCCCGAGGGCGCCAGCTATTTCTCAATCGCCCGCACGGTGACGCGCGCGGGCGGCACCTATGGCCAGCCGGCGCAGCGCCTGGCGATCGGGCTGGGCTGCGACGTGGCCTATGCGCCGCGGCTGGTCTATGCCGACGGCATCGATCTGGACCGGACCCGGCCGGTGGACATCGGGCTGAACTGCTATCTCTGCGAGCGGCCCGACTGCTCGGCCCGCGCCCATGCCCCGATCAACCGCCGCCTGAAGGTCAACGAGCGCGAGCGCAGCCTGGCGATCTTCGATTTCGAGACGCGGCCGTGACGCCCCGGCGCGCAGGCCACCCGGATCCCCGGCGTCGTGGGGCAGGGACCGGCGGGCTGCGGATAATTTTCGCCGACCCCTCGAAAACCCGGTCTGGATGCGCTATGTAGGGTCGGCATACCTATTTTCGGACCTGATTCCTTTTCGGCTCAGCTTTCGATCTTCAGCTTTGCCGGGCCGCTGCGTTGTGTGAGCGGCATCTATCAGAAGGAATGACACGATGGCCAACGGCACCGTGAAATGGTTCAACACCACCAAAGGCTTCGGCTTCATCGCTCCGGAAGGCGGCTCGAAGGACGTTTTCGTCCACATCACCGCGCTGGAGCGTGCGGGCCTGCGCGGCCTGAATGACGGCCAGGCCGTCAGCTTCGACATCGAGCGCGACCGCAACGGTCGTGAATCGGCGACCAACCTCGTGCTCGCCTAAGAGCATCGCGCAGATTGCATCAGGCGGGGCCGGCGCAATGTCGGCCCCGCCTTTCTTTATTTTGCGCCGTCGGCCGGCCTTGCGCCGCAGCCGGGCAATTTTCATCAAGGAACATGACATGATCGAGATTCACTGGGGCGAGCCCCTGTCCTTCGTCGTCTCGCCGGGGGGCGAGGTGCAAAGATTCGGCACCATCGAGAAGGCCCGTTACTGGCTGCGCCGCAAATGGCCGGTCTCGGACGGCGCCCGGGGCCGCGCCCTGAACGAGGTCGAGGCCGCCATGAACTGCATGGTTCCGGTCGGCCAAGCCCGCCGGTCCTTCATCGCTGCCGCCAAATCCGCCGGCTTCCGGCCCGAGGGCGCCTCGGGAAAGGCCGCTTGGGCCTGATCGCCCCCGCACCCGGCGCCCGCTATCGGGCGTAACGAAAGATTGCTGCCCGACCGCGCGGCAACATCCGGTTGCAAATTCGTGCCTGTGGGCAAGATTTCCTTACCATGCGGACCTGAGCGGGACATCGTCGGCGGCTAGCGTGCCGGCTTCGCATCCCGAAGCAAGGCCCGTCCGATGCAGCGATTCCCGATCAAGGCCGTGGTGGCCGCAACCCTGCCGCGCCGCGCCCCCTTCCGGACACAGAAGGCGACCGTAACGGTTCCGGTCCTTGCGGCGATAGCGCCGGCCGGGCCGCAATGCGCCGCAACGGTCGGGAAGGCGAGCGGATGCCGCCGGCTTCGCGCTTGGCGCCTCTGGCGGCGCTCGGGACCTTACTGGTCATCCCCCCGTGCAAGACCCCTTATGGCGCGATTGTTTCCCGGTCTCCATCGCGTCCTTCAGTCCGAAGCCCCCGAACCCGATGCTGCGCCTGTGGCGCCGCAGCCGCTGGCCGCGCGCATGGTCCGATCTGCCGCGGTGCGGGCCAGGCGCAGGCGGGCGCCGCTGATTGCCTCGACTGCGCCATGGGTCAGGCCGGCGCCGCAGCGGCTGGCGCGACCGAGCAAAAGCGAGCCCGGCCCAGGCGGTTTAGGCGTCGTGTCCACGACACTCGTGTCGACCAACAAATCGACGACACGAACAGGATCACCCTTGCCGCCCCAGCCTTCCGGCCGATCCGAAGAAAGCACTGCCTGGCTGCGCTGCATGCCCTCGGCGAAACCCGCCATGCTGGACTTCCGCTCTCCTGGAAGCCTGGCATACGAAGGGGGCCTCCACGCAGCCTCGGCCCAAGCCCGCCGGGCCCCAGGCCCGCGCCGCCCTATCTTCGTCTCGACGACAGAAACGGCCCCGCTCCAAGATCGCCGCACGCCCGCGGGCAGGACGGGGCTGCCCGGCGTTCCGGCCAACCGCGCAGCGGCCGGACGGACGACGCGCCGCAGGGCCGAAATATCGGCTGTTCCGCCCCCCGATTCCGGTCGGGAGGAAAACCGGCCGACCGCCGGCCTTGGGCCCCCAAGGACGGAAACCGACAGGGATGCCGCTTGCCTTCCACGGCAAATCTGCAAACCTTGGCACCGGCCCGCCCGGGTCCGCCGCAGCGCAATCGAGCAAGGACGACACGCATGAGCCTTCGCCATCTTTCCCTTTTCGGCCTTGCGGCGCTGGTTCTGGCCGGCGGCGCGCAGGCGCAGCAGCAGCCGGGGGCCGGCGGTCCGCGGCAGGTGGGCGTGGTTACCGTGGCGACGCAATCCGTGCCTCTGATCGCGACCCTGCCCGGACGGGCGGTGGCGCGCGACGCGGTGGCGATCCGCCCGCGCGTCGACGGCTTCGTGACCGAGGTGCTGTACAGCCCCGGCCGGCCGATCACCGCCGGCACGCCGATGTTCCGCATCGATGCGACCACATACGAGGCCGCGGTCGAACAGGCCCGCGCCAACCTGGCTTCGGCCAAGGCCGCCGTGCCGCAGGCGGAAGCCGCCTATGAGCGCACCAAGCGGCTGCAGGGCAGCACGGCCAGCCGCTCGTCGCTGGAAGAGGCGCAGGCGGCGATGGAACAGGCGCAGGCGGCCGAGAAGGCGGCCGATGCGGCGCTGAAACTGGCCGAGACGCAGCTGTCCTGGACCACCATCGCCAGCCCGCTGGACGGTCTGCCCTCGGTCGCCGCGGTTTCGCCGGGCGATCTGGTTACCGCGGGGCAAAGCGACGCGCTGGCGACGGTGACGCAGCTGGATCCCATCGACGTGGACATGTTCGAGCCCTCGGCCCGGCTGCAGCGCATCCGCGAGCGGGTCGAGTCCGGCGAAATCCGGCGCAGCGAAAGCCTGAATGCCCAGCTGACGCTGGAAAACGGCACCACCTATGCCGCCAAGGGCCAGATGGTGGCGCCGGGATATACCGTCTCGACCTCGACCGGGGCCATCGACTTCCGCTTCCGCTTCGAAAACCCCGAGCGCCGCATCCTGCCCGGCATGTTCGTGCGCGGCACCATCGAGATCGGCCGCATCGAGGCGGTGCTGGTGCCGCAGATGGCCGCCGCGCGCAGCCGCGACGGCCGGCTGACCGCCTGGGTGGCGGACGACGGCAAGGCGGTCAAGCGCGTGCTGGCCGAGGAGGGCGTGCATGGGAACGCCTGGATCGTCACCGCCGGGCTGGCGGCGGGCGAATCGCTGATCGTCAACGGCGGCGCCAACCTGTCCGAAGGCGCCGCGGTCAGCCCCGTGCCGGTCGAGATCGACGAGGACGGCGTCGTGCGCGATCTGCCCGCGACCGGCGCAACGGATGCGCCCGCGACCGAAGGCGCCGCCCCCGCCGCCGAAAAGCCGGCGGAGTAGGCCATGGCCCGTTTCTTCATCCACCGCCCGGTGTTCGCCTGGGTCCTGGCGATCATCGCCATGCTGGCCGGGGTGTTCGGTCTTTCCAGCCTGCCCATCGCGCAATATCCCGACATCGCCCCGACCACGGTCAGGATCAGCGCCACCTATACCGGCGCCTCGCCCGACATCGTCGAGAACTCGGTGACCTCGGTGATCGAGGACGGCATGACCGGCATCGACGGGCTGATCTACATGACCTCGACCTCGTCGCAGGGGGCGAGCGCGATCCAGCTGACCTTCGACGACAGCGTCGATGCGGACATCGCCCAGGTCCAGGTGCAGAACAAGCTGCAGCTGGTCACCCCGCAGTTGCCGGAATCGGTGCAGCAAAGGGGCGTCTCGGTCAGCCGGTCGACCTCGTCGATCCTTCTGGTGGGGGCGCTGACCTCGACCGACGGCGCGATGACCTCGCTGGAACTGGGCGACCTGGTGGCGCAGGTGATCGAGGACCCGGTCAAGCGCACCAATGGCGTCGGCTCGGTGCAGAGCTTTGGTTCGGGCTATGCGATGCGGATCTGGCTGGATCCGGACCGGATGCTGCAATACCAGGTCACGCCCTCGGATGTGGTCTCGGCCGTCAGCGAACAGAACACCAACGTCACCGTGGGCAGTCTCGGCAGCCAGCCGACGGTCAAGGGCCAGCAGCTGAACGTCCAGCTTTCGGCGCAATCGCAGTTGAAATCCGTGGCCCAGTTCGAGAGCATCCTGCTGCGCACCGACAGCGACGGCGCCACCGTTTTCCTGGGCGACGTGGCGAATATCGAGATCGGGCAAGAGGATTACGGCAGTGCGTCGCGCTTCAACGGCAAGCCGGCGGCGGGATTCGGCGTGAACCTTGCCACCGGGGCCAATGCCGTGGACACGGCCGAGGCGGTGCGCAAGGTCCTGGACGGGCTGCAGGGCGCGCTGCCCGCGGGCGTGCAGATCGCCTATCCCTACGACACCTCGCCCTTCGTCGAGGAATCGATCAGCCAAGTCTATCACACGCTGATCGAGGCGGTGGTTCTGGTCTTCATCGTCATCCTGGTCTTTCTGCAAAGCTGGCGGGCGACGCTGATCCCGACGCTGGCGATTCCTGTGGTGCTTCTGGGCACCTTCGGCGTGCTGGCCTTCTTCGGCATGTCGATCAACACGCTGACCATGTTCGCCATGGTGCTGGCCATCGGCCTTCTGGTCGACGACGCCATCGTCGTGGTCGAGAACGTCGAGCGGGTGATGGAGGAAGAGGGCCTCGGCCCGGTCGAGGCGACCGAGAAGAGCATGGACGAGATTTCCTCGGCTCTGGTCGGCATCGTGCTGGTGCTGTCGGCGGTGTTCCTGCCCATGGCTTTCATGTCGGGCTCGACCGGGGTGATCTACCGGCAGTTCTCGGTCACCATCATCTCGGCCATGGTGCTGTCCTTGGCGGTGGCGCTGATCCTGACGCCGGCGCTTTGCGCGACGCTGCTCAGGCCGCGCGGGCATGGCGCGGGCATCGCACCGGCGCGCTGGTTCAACCGGATGCTGGACCGGGCCACGGGCGGCTATGCCTCGACCGTCGGCGCCTTCGTCAAGCGGCCGTTCATCTTTCTGGCGGTGCTGGCCGCCTTCGGTCTCGGCGCCTGGATGCTTTACCAGAAGCTGCCCGGCTCGTTCCTGCCGCAAGAGGACCAGGGCGTGCTCATGGTCATGGTCGAGACCCCCGAGGGCTCGACCGCCGAACGCACCCGGGCGCTGGTCGAGGAGGTCGAGCAATTCGTGCTGACCGAAGAGACCGAGACCGCCGAAAGCGTCTTTGCCGCGCTCGGCTTCGGCTTCGGCGGCAGCGGCGCGCGCAATGCGATGATCTTCATCAAGCTCAAGGATTTCGCTGCGCGCGAAGGTTTCGACGCCGCCTCGATGGCGACGCGGGGCAACATGCGCTTCATGGCGAACCGCAACGGCCAGGTGTTCTTCCTGCAGCCGCCGGCGATCCAGGGGCTGGGCAACAGCGCCGGCTTCACCATGCACCTGATCGACCAGTCCGGCCGCGGGCAGGAGGCGCTGGCGAACGCCGCCGACGAACTGGTCCGGCAGGCGACCGAGGACGGCCGCGTCACCAGCCTGCAAGGCAACGACGCGCCCTTCGAGACCTCGCGCCGCATCGACATCGACCAGCAGAAGGCGGCGGCCTATGGGCTGTCGATCGCCGAGCTGAACACCACGCTGTCGGTGATCTTCGCCAGCGCCAACGTCAACGATTTCGCGCTGGGGACCGAATTGCGCCCGGTCATCGTCCAGGGTGCCGCCGAGGCGCGGATGCAGCCCGACGACATCGAGAAATGGTATGTCAGGAACAAGGACGGCGACATGGTGTCCTTTGCCGCCTTCACCAGCCAGGAGTGGTCCGAGCAGGCGCAGAGCCTGGCGCGCTATGGCGGCACCCGCTCGCTGGAGATCACCGGCGCGGCGGCGCAGGGCGTGTCCTCGGGCACGGCCATGGAGGTGATGGAGGAGTTGGTCGCCGGCATGGACGGCGGCTATGGCACCGCCTGGACCGGGCTGTCCTATCAGGAGCGGCTGTCGGGCAATCAGGCGCCGATGCTGTTCGCGCTGTCGGCGCTGGTGGTGTTCCTGGCCCTGGCCGCGCTTTACGAAAGCTGGTCGGTGCCGCTCTCGGTGATGATGACCGTGCCCATCGGCATCGTCGGCGCCATGGCGGCGGCTCTGGTCTTCGGCCAGTCGAACGACGTCTATTTCAAGGTCGGGATGCTGACGACCATCGGCCTGGCCGCGCGCAACGCCATCCTGATCGTGGAATTCGCCGAACAGCTGCACAAGCAGGGCAAGCCGCTTTTGGAAGCGGCGGTCGAGGCGTCGCGGATGCGGTTGCGGCCGATCCTGATGACCACGCTGGCCTTCATGCTGGGCGTGCTGCCCCTGGCGGTGGCCAGCGGCGCGGGCGCGGCGGCGCAGCGCTCGATCGGCATCGGCGTTCTGGGCGGCATCGCGGCCTCGGCGGTGATCGGCATCTTCCTGGTGGCGGTGTTCTATGTCGTGGTGCTGCGCGGCGTGGGGCTGGCCGGCCGCAGGCGCGGCGGCTAGCCGACGCAAAGCGCCGCCGCGCCGGCGCCAAGCGCGGCCAGGGCCGCCTGCGGGTCCAAGAGCAGCAACAGCCCGCGCTTGCCGCCGTTGACGGCCACCTCGCCCATCGCCAGCGCGGCGGTCTCGAACAGCGTGGGCGCCGGGCGGCGCTGGCCAAAGGGGCTGATGCCGCCGGTGCGATAGCCGGTCAGCCGCTCGGCCTTGTCGGGCGGCATCATCGCCGCCGCCTTTCCGCCGAAAGCCGCCGCCACCCGCTTCATCGACAGGTTGCGGTCGCCCGGCACCACGCAGCAGGCCGGGCGGCCGTCCACCTCGACCATCAGCGTCTTCAAAAGCCGCTCGGGCGGCAGGCCGATGGCCTCCGCGGCCTGCAGGGCCACGCGTTCCGCCCCCGGGTCATAGCGGTATTCGACGGCGCGGAAGGCGATGCCCGCGCGGCGCAGCCATTGCGTGGCCGGGGTCGCGCCGCTCATGCCGGGCGGGCCCGGCCGGGCAGGTCGGCGGCGCGGATGTTGATGTAGTTGCCGGCCAGGATCAGCGCCGAGCCGGCCACCAGCGCCAGGCCCACCGGCTCGCCGTAAAGCAGCAGCCCGACCACGGCGATCACCGGCAGGCGCAGGAAATCGAAGGGCATGACCAGCGTCGCCGGCGCCAGCCGCAGCGCCTTGGCGATGCAGAAATGCGCCCCCAGCCCCGTCGCACCCAACACCGCGACCCAAGGCGCCGCCGCCGCCGAGGGCAGCGCGACCCGCCCGTCCACCCCGGCGCAGGCCAGCCCCATCAGCGATTGCATCACCGACATCCACCACAGGATGCAGCTGGCCTCGGCCACGGCGGTCAGCTTCTTGGTGCAGATATAGGTCACCGCGAAGCCCACCGCCGCCAGCGCCGCCGCCGCCACCCCGGCCGAGACCCCGGCCGCGCCCGGCTGCACGATCAGCAGGATGCCGAGAAACCCCAGCCCCGCCGAAAGCGCCCGCGCCCGCGTCAGCCGTTCGGCCAGCAGCAGCGGCGCCAGGATCAGCACCCACAGCGGCGCGGTGAATTCCAGCGCGAAGACCTGTGCCAGCGGGATGGTGAACAGCGCATGGAACCACAGGTTCTGGGCGACGAAATGCGTCAGGTTGCGGGTCAGGTGCAGGCCCGGGCGGCGCAGGTTCACCGCGCCCCGGCCGCCGCGCAGGGTCAGGGTCGCCGCGATGATCGCCACCCCGATCAGCGAGCGCCAAGCCAGGATCTCGAAGGTGTCGAGCTCGTGCGAGACCATGCGCCCGGCGACCGCCATCAGCGTGAAGGCCGCGACCGCGCCCATCATCCAGGCGGCGGCCAGCAGCGGGCGGGTCTCGGTCGTGGTCGGCATCGGCGTCATTCCCAGCTTGGCCCCGAAGGGCTAGCGGATCGGCGCCGGGGCGGCAACCGCCGGCTAGGTTCTTTGGACTCTTGGGATTTCTTTTTGTCTGAAGGGGTGATTCAAGTTTCCCGTTGCATGGAGGTTTGCGATGGGAGTGTTGGATCGGCTTGTGCTGTCGGACGGGCAATGGGACCGGCTTTCGGCGCATATCATCGGGGATGAGCGGACGCGCGGCATCAGCGGGCGCGACAATCGCATGTTCGTCGAGGCGGTTCTGTGGATCGTGAGGACGGGTTCGCCGTGGCGCGACCTGCCCGACGTGTTCGGGTCGTGGAACAGCATGTTCCGCCGTTTCAGCCGGTGGAGCTGCAAGGGATCTGGTGGCGGATATTCGCGGCGATGTCGGATGACGCAGACTTTGAATACCTGATCGTGGACAGCACCATCATCCGCGCCCATCAACACGCCTCCGGTGCAAAAAAGGGGCTGAAGATCAGGCCCTTGGCCGATCCCGTGGCGGCCTGAGCACCAAGCTCCACATGGCCGTCCGGGGCCTTGGCTGCCCGATCCGCTTCACCCTGACCGCCGGGCAGCGAGGAGATGCGCCGCAGGCCGAAGCCCTGATCGCAGACCTGCCCGCCGAGGTTATCATGGCCGACACCGCCTATGACAGCGACCGCCTGCGCGAGACGGTTGCACAGAAAGGGGCTGTCGCCGTTATTCCAAACAACCCGTCGCGCGCCCGCAAGTATCCGCTCGACCGGCATCTCTACGCACAACGGCAGTTGATCGAATGTTGCTTCTCAAGGCTCAAGCAATTCCGAAGGGTCGCCACACGATACGAGAAAACCGCCAGAAATTACCTTGCTGTCGTCACCATCGCAGCAATCGTCCTATGGATCAGGTAAATGTCCAAAGAACCTAGCTTTGCGACATGGCCGCGAAGCTGGCCGGATAGCGCCCGCCCGAGACGCTGCCCGGCGCGAAGGCCCGTTCCAGCCGGGCGCGCTCGGTCTCGGTCAGCGCGATTTCGACGGCGGCGGCGTTCTGTTCCAGGTTCGGGATGCGCTTGGCACCCGGGATCGGCACGATGTCCGGCCCCTGGGCCAGCACCCAGGCCAGCGCCACCTGCGCCGCGCTGACGCCCTTGTCGCGCGCGACCGCCTCGACCTCAGCGACCAGCTTGCGGTTGGTCTCGGCGTGTTCGGGCTGGAAGCGGGGCAGGCGGCGGCGGAAATCGTCCTGGCCCAGCGTCTCGGTCTGCACCTTGCCGGTCAGGAAGCCGCGCCCCAGCGGGCTGAAGGGCACGAAGCCGACGCCCAGCTCGCGGCAGGCGGCGAGCACACCGTTTTCCTCGACATCGCGGGTCCACAGCGAATATTCGCTTTGCAGCGCCGTGATCGGGTGGACCGCATGGGCGCGGCGCAGCGTCTCGGCCGAGACCTCGGACAGGCCGATGGCGCGGACCTTGCCCTCGGCCACCAGATCGGCCATGGCGCCGACGGTTTCCTCGACGGGCACGGCCGGATCGACGCGGTGCAGGTAGTAAAGGTCGATCATATCGGTCTGCAGCCGACGCAGCGACGCCTCGGCCACCGCGCGGGCGTTCGCCGGGCTGCCGTCGGTGCCGGTGATCTCGCCAAAGCCCTGCGGGTCGCGGTCGTAGGTGAAACCGAACTTGGTGGCGATCACCACCCGGTCGCGATGGGGTTTCAGCGCCCGGCCCAGCAACGATTCGTTGTGATGGACGCCATAGACCTCGGCCGTGTCGAAGAAGGTCACGCCCAGATCCACCGCCCGATGCAGCGTCGCGACCGAGGCGGCTTCGTCCTGATGTCCATAGGACTGGCTCAGCCCCATGCAGCCCAGCCCGATGGCCGAGACCTCGAGAATGCCCAAGCGGCGGTGTTCCATGTCGTTCTCCCTTGCCCTGTCGGCGACAGGATAGCGGCGCAGGGGCCCGAGGGCGAGGCCGCTTTCGCGGCGCGGGCCTAGAGGCTGGCCGCGAAACCGGCAAGATAGTTGCGCAGCGCGTCCCGCGTCTTGTCGTCGGTCAGGTTGCCCTGATCGTCGAAGACCTTTTCGGCGCGCGACACCATCAGCCGGGTCTCGGCCCAGAAATCCGTTTTCAGCGTGCGCAGCACCGGCAGCCAGTGGCTTTGCGCCAGGATGGTGCCGAAACCGCCGGTCGAGGCGCCGATCACCGCCACCGGCTTGCCCACGAACATCGCAAGGCCGTCGCCGCGCGACATCCAATCGATGGCGTTCTTGAACACGCCCGGCACGCCGTTGTTGTATTCCGGCGTGACCAGCAGCAGCCCGTCGGCCGCCGCCAGCTGCGCCTGCAGCTGCCGCACGGATTCGGGAAGGCCCGAGGCGTCCTCCTGGTCGCCGTCATAAAGCGGCACCTCGCGGATCGAGCCGATCTGGATCCGGGTGCCCTCGGGCACGACTTCGGCGGCGGCGCGCAGCAGGCCGGCGTTGAACGAGGCGCGGCGCAGGCTGCCGCTGAGTCCCAGGATGGTCTTGGTCATGGCGTTTCCTTTCTTGCTGCAAGGATTACGCCCGACGCGGACCCCGCCGGCAAGCGCCTTGCCGGAAAGCGCCGGTTTCAGGCGTCTCCCCGCCGGATCAGCAGCCGGTAGCCGCTGCCGTCGGCGGCGTGGTTGCCCGCCCATTGGTGGCCGGCGGCGTCCAACGCCGGCAGCAGCGCCGCCGGCTCTTCGCCCAGCAGCGCAAAGACCACGTCTCCGGCCGCGACCCCCAGCATCGCCGTGGCGAGGCGCGCCGCCGCCTCGGCCGAAGGCAGGGCGGTCAGGTCCAGAAAGGCCGAGGGCTCGGGCCAGCTGAAGGCTTCCAGCGTGCTGCCCTGGCTCAGCGCCTGCTCGGCCCGGCTGAAGTCGATCTGCCAGTCGCTGCCGCCCAGCGGCGTCTCGCGATGCTGGTAGCCGCGCCGCTCCATCACCCGAAACAGCGGCACCGGGCGAAAAGGCGCCAGCAGGCGCAGGGATTGCCCCGGCGTCAGCGCGTCGGCGGCGGCCATGATGGCGGCCAGCGGCTCGTCCCCCCGCGCCAGCAGGGGACGGACATCCAGGGTGACGATCTCGGTCATGGCGTGCCTCGTGAGCAAAGCGATATTGCGGCGGGATCAGGCAAAGCGGGTCTCGTGGCCGCGGCCGTCCAGCGCGCGCACCTCGACCCCCGGCAGCGCCGCCAGCGCCGCGCGGATGGCGGCGGCCGGCGCCAGGCACAACCCGGTGGAAAGCGCATCGGCCAGCCCGGCGCTTTCGGCGAGGACGCTGAGCCGCGCCCATTCCGCCCGCGCCGTCCCGGTCGCCGGGTCGATCAGATGCGGCAGCCGGCCGGCGGCGTCGAAGGTGAAGCCCGCGGGCTCGGTGGTGGCCAGGGCGCGATCCGCCAGCAGCGCCTCGCCGCCGCCGGCCAGCGCGATGCGCCAGGGTTCTCGCGCGGTCTTGCCGCCGATGGCGCGGATCTCGCCCATGTCCACCAGCGTATGCTCGGCGCCGCCGGCGCGCAGAAGCGCGGTGATGCGGTCGGTGATGGCGCCTTGCGCGATGCCGTTCAGCGTCAGCGCCATGCCGGGGCGCAGCAGGATGCGGTCGCGGCTGATGCGGACGCGGTCATAGCCGACCAGATCGCGCGCGCGGGCGATGGCCGCCGCGTCGCCCGCGGCATGGGCCAGCCACAGCGGCTGGATGCTGGGATCGAAGCGGCCGCCGGTGGCGCGATGCGCCTTGCGGGCCAGTTCCAGCGCCTCGACCAATTCCGGCGGCGGGGCCAGCAGCCAGCCGTCGCGGTTCAGCCGCGACAGGTCCGAATCGGCGCGGTAGAGGGTAAAGATCGCCTCCAGCCGGCGCAGCTCGGCCGCCGTCTCGCGCAGCAGGGCGTCGGCGCGGGCGCGGTCGGGATGGTTCAGGATCAACTGGACCGAGGTGCCGAGCGCCTGCCCCCGCCAGGTGGCGGCCTGGGGCGCCGCATGGGCCAGCAGCGGCGCGCCCATGGCGGCGGCGGAAATGGTCAGGAAGCGGCGGCGGTCAATGCGCATGGGCGGCCTCGCTTTCGCCATTGCCCAGCACCTCGGCCGGGGTCAGCGCGTCGAAGGTCTGGACCGTGCCGCCCTTGTCCCGGGCGAAGGCCTCGGCGGCCTCGCGGCTGCCGAAGGGCACCAGCTCCTGCCCGCCCATCGCCGCCTCGACCGACGAGCCGACGACATAGAAGGCCGCCTTCGCGTCGATCCAGTTGTCGGCGCCGGGATCGGCCCAGCTTTCGGCCTTGGCCATGTCCGAGACATAGAGCCCGCCGTGATCCTTGATCTCGTCCGGCATCATCGAAAAGGCCACGGCGTCGCGCGCGGAGGAGAACCAATAGGCGCCCATCTCCTTAGACAGCACCACCTGGCCCTTGGGGCCTTCGTGCTCCATCAGGTTCATGCCGCAATAGCGGCCGACGGCCTCGGCGGTCATGGTCTCGGGCGGCAGCCGGGCCGTGGTCTCGTCGCGGCAGGCCATCAGCGGCAGCGCCAGAAGGGCGGCGATCAGCAGGGCTTTCATAGATTCCTCCGCGAAAACAGTGCCATGGCCAGGCTCAGCGGCACGAGGCACCAGACGAGCAGCATCCCCGCCAGCAGCGCCGGCGTCAGCGTGGAATTGTCATAGACCCCGCCCATGCCCGACAACATGGCCGAGGCGCCCTCGCCCAGCGTCAGCAGGCGATAGGCGTCGGTCGGGTTGGCCAGCAGCGCCGCGTCCATCAGCCAGCCGGACAGGGCGTGGCCGCCCATCGCGACCAGCGCCGCCAGCAGCGCCATGTCGTAAAGCGCGACGAAGAACAGCCACAGCCCGATGGAAATGCCGGCGGCGGTCGAGCTTTCCTGCACCATGCTGGAGGCCAGCACCCCCAGCGCCAGGAACACCGCGCCCAGCAGCACCGAGATCGCGGTCATCATGGCGAAGGCCTGCCAGCCTGCCGCGCCATGGCGCCAGGCCACGAAGGCCGCGGCTAGGCCGAAGCCGATCACCGTCGCCAGCGCCAGGATCGCCAATTGCCCGAGAAATTTCCCCGCGACGACCTGCGAGCGCGACAGCGGATGGCTGAGCAGCAAAAGCAGCGTGCCGCGCTCGGCCTCGCGGGTGATGCTGTCATGCGACAGCAGAAGCGCGATCAGCGGCACCAGAAAGATGGTCAGGCTGGCAAGGCCGACGACGACCACATCCAGCGCCCCGGTCGCGGTCGTGCCGGTGGGCGCCGACCCCAGCGCCGCGATGGTGCCCGCCAGCGCCGCCATCACGGCGGTCATCGACACGACCCAGCGGTTGCGCATGCCCTCGGCCAGTTCGCGGCGGGCGATGGTCAGGATCTGGGTCATCAGGCGGCCTCGCTGCGCAGGAAATGGGCATAGATGTCGTCGAGGCTGGGGTCCTCCAGCGTGATCTCGCTGGCGCCGGCGTCCAGCAACTCGCGCAGCACGCGGGGCTTTTCGGCTTCGGACAGTTCGATCAGGCGCGGGGCGCCGTCCAGCCGGCAGCGCAGGCGCGAGGGCAGGCCGGCCAGCCGGCGCAGCTCGTCCAGCGTGCCGTCGGCGATCTTGCGGCCGCGGTTGACGACGATCACCCGCTCGGCATGGCCGTCGAGCTCGGTCAGCGCGTGCGAGGATAGCAGCACCGTCGCGCCCTGCCGGGCCATCTCGGCGACGATGCCGTAAAGCTCGCGCCGCAGGGCGGGGTCGAGGCCCGAGGTCGGCTCGTCCAGCAGCAGAAGCCGCGGCCGGCCCAAGAGCGCCTGCGCCAGCCCCAGCCGCTGACGCATCCCCTTGGAATAGGTCCGCACCGGCCGGTCGGCGGCATCCGACAGGCCGACGCGGGCGAACAGGGCGTCATGGCCGCGCGCGGGCAGGCCCTTCAGCCGGGCATAGAAGCCCAGCGTCTCGCGTCCCGAAAAGCCCAGGTGGAACTGCACGCTTTCGGGCAGATAGCCAAGCGCGCGCCGGGCGGCGCGGTCGCCGGCGCGGGCGCCCAGCACCTCGACCTGGCCCGAGGTCGGCCGGGTCAGGCCCAGCATCATCTTGATCTGCGTGGTCTTGCCGGCGCCATTGTGGCCGACCAGCGCCACCACCTGGCCCGGCTCAAGCGCATAGGACAGGTCGGCGACCACGTCGCGGCCGGCATAGGTCTTGGTCACGCGGTCCATCACGACGGTCATGGCAGGGGCCTTTCGGAATTGGGAAACATCAGCGGGTGGCTGTCGGTGACGCCGCCGGGCAGCAGCGCGGGAAAGCGACTTTGCGCAAAGCGCAGGATCTGCACCGCCGGGCTGGTCAGCAGCATCCGCGCCTGCGGGGCGGTCCACATCACCTTGTCCACCATATCGTTGGGACGATAGGCGCTGTCGGCCAGCCCATCGCCGTTCAGGTCGAACCCGGCATTGTCGGACCAGTAGTTGCCGATGCCGTCCTGCGACCATTCCAGATAGCGCGAGCCCACGTATTTCACCTGCACGCGGTTGCCGATGAAATCGTTGCGGGACATGTGGTTGCCTTCGGCCCCGGCGGTGAAATGGATGCCGATGGCGCAGCCCTCGAAGCGGTTGCCGGCAAAGCTGTTGCGGTTGGCGTTGTAGATGAAGACGCATTTCTCCGGCGCGATCCGCGCCCCGGTCGAGGCCTCGGCCACGGGCACGCCCGCCTCGGCGCTTTGCCCGGCGTCGCGCCAGCGGCTTTCGGGCGCGGGGTGGCCTGCGACGCGGTTGCCCTCGATCATCGAGCGGTTGGCCGAGTTGAACAGGAAGCCATAGTCGCGGTCGTTCTCGGAGGTGTTGCCGGTGATCTCCAGCCGGTCCGAGAACATGATCGCATAGCCCATGCCGTTGTCCCGCGAGCGGTTGCCGGTAATCCGGCTGTCCGAGGTGTTCATGTAATGGATGGCGAAGCGGGTGCCGTGGATGTCGTTGTCGCGAAAGGTGTTCTGCTTGGACACCGAGACGAAGATGCCGTCGCGGCCCTGGGTGATCTCGTTGCGCTCGACCACGGCGCCGGGGGCGTTCCAGACGGTGACGCCGTTGCCCAGCTGGGACTGCCGGCCCAGGCGGCCGGTGATGCGGTTGCCGGCGACCAGGCTGTCGCGGGCGCCCTGGATGCGGATGCCGTGCAGGTTGTCGGTCAGAACGTTGCCCTCGACCCGCGCCCGCAGCGCCTTCCTGGTCAGGAAGACGCCGGAATCCATCCGGTCGAGGTCGCTGCCCGAGCCGGTGATCGTCAGCCCCGTCACCGTCGCGTCGGGCGCATCGACCAGGATGACATGGCCCGCGCCATGGCCATCGACCACGGCGCCGGGCTGTCCCCGCAGCGCCAGCGGCGCGGCGATGGTCAGGGGGCCGCGCCAGCGCCCGGCCCCCAGCAGGATTTCGTCGCCCGCCCCGCCCGCTGCAGCGCCGAGGCCAGAGCGGCATCGTCCGCCGGCTGCCAGACCGTCGCCGCAACCGGCGGGGCCGTCAGCAGCAGGGCAAGGGCAAGGCGCAGCCTCATGCCGGCTCCACCAGCATGCGGCCCTTCATCTCCATGTGCATGGCATGGCAGAACCACGAACAGTAATACCAATAGACGCCCGGCCGGTCGGCCTTGAAGGTGACGGAGGCGGTGGCCTGCGGCGCGACCTCCATGTTGATGCCGTAGTTGATGATGCTGAAGCCGTGGGTCAGGTCCTCGACCTCGTCGATATTGGTGACATAGACGGTGACCTCGTCGCCCTGCTTGACGGTGAAGCTTTCCAGCCCGAAGGCCGGCGCCGAGGAGGTCATGTAGACCCGCACCTTGTTGCCGTCGCGGATCACCTCGCTGTCGGTCATCAGGTCGATATCGTCCTTTTTCGCCTGCTCGACCGCGTCGGCGAAGAACGGATCGGCGCGGTCCCAGATCGAGACCGGGTTGATCTTCGAGGCGTGGACGATGGTCGCGTCATGCGGCTCGGCAAAGGTCGGGTTGTCGTGGACGATCTTCATCTCGTCGCCCGAGATGTCGATCAGCTGGTCGCATTCCGGCTTCAGCGGTCCGACGTTCAGGAAGCGGTCCTTCGAGAACTTGTTGAGCGAGATCAGCCATTTGCCGTCCGCTTCCTTGGTCTGGCCCATCGAGGTGTGGTTGTGGCCGGGCTGGTAATGCACGTCCAGCTTCTGCCGGATGGGATCGACCTGCTCGCCGTTATAGGCGCGGATCGCGTCCTCGATGTTCCACTTGCAGATCTGGCTGTCGATGAACAGCGTCGTATAGGCGTTGCCGCGCCCGTCATAGGCGGTGTGCAGCGGCCCCAGGCCCAGCTCCGGCTCGGCCACCACGCAGTCGCGGCCCCCGATCTTGTCGGCGAAGAGATCGTCGAACTTGCGCACGTCGAAGACCGTGACCGTGGGCGACAGCTTGCCGTTCGCCACGATATGGATGCCGTCGGGCGCGGTGTTGATGCCGTGCGGGCCGTTCGCGACCGGGATATAGCGCACCAGCTTGTTCTTGTCGCCGGTGCCGTCCAGCACCCGCACGCCGCCGCGCTCCTCGCCCTCGCCGGCCTTCACGGCGGCCTCGATGGCGTGGATGTTGAAGACGGTCAGCCAGTCCTGGTCCTTCTCCATCGTCTCTTCCAGCGTCACCCCGCCTTCCGAGTTGTAGCAGGTGGCAAAGGCGTATTTGCCCTGGTAGTCGGCATCGACGTTGTCGAGGTTGCCGTCCACCTTGATCTGCCAGGCCACCTGCATCGTGTCGCCGTCGATGGCCGAGAAGATCGAGAAATACTGCTTGGGATCGTCCAGCACCGAGCCGTCGTTCGGCAGCGGCACCCCGTCCTCGCCATTGGCGAAGACATAGCCGGTGCGCGGGTATTTCTGCACCCGCAGCCCGTGGACGGTATGCTGGTTCGGCAGCTCGATGATCTTGTCGCAGCGCATCACGTCCAGCCGCACGCGGGCGACACGGGTATTGGCCTTGTCGTTGATGAAAAAATAGCGCCCGTCATAGGTGCCGTCGGTGAACGAGGGATGCGGGTGGTGGGCGTCGCCGTTGGTATAGATGCCGCCCTTATCCTTGAGGAACGCGCGGGTCTCGGGGGTCAGCCCCTCGGTCAGCACCTTCAGCGACTCGTTGGTCTGGCCCCAGCCGGTGGCGCTTTCGCGGTTGAAGATCGGCACGCGGATCAGCTCGCGCATCGAGGGCAGGCCGACGATGCGCACCTCGCCCGAATGGCCGCCCGAGACGAGGGTGTAATATTCGTCCAGCTCGCCCGGCGCGACCTCATAGGCGGGACGCTCGCCGGTCTGGGCGGCCGCCTGCCCGGCGATGCCGGCGGCGGCTAGCCCCGCCCCGGCGCCCAGAAGCGCGCGCGGCGCCACGGTGCCGGCCGTAGCGGCGACCGCCATGCCGCTGCCCAGCAACTGGCGGCGGTTCAACCGGTGATCGGTGTCTTTGGTCATGTCATGCTCCTTTGGAATCGGGGATGGATGCGGGCCGTGCCGCCCTTTGCGCCTGAAAGGCCGGGGGCGCCTTTCCGGCGCTTTTCGCCGGGGCGGGGGCGCCTGCGCCCAGGTTCGGTGCCCCGCTGCGCGCGATCTTTTCGCGCCGGGCCTTGAGGGTGATCATGTGCGGGCAGCGGGTGTCGTCGTGGTAGAGCACCTGGCAATTCATGCAGTAGATGCATTCGTTGACGTTGATCTGCCCTTCGGGGTGGATGGCCTGGACCGGGCAGTCGTTGGCGCAACGCTGACAGGGGCTGCCGCATTCCGGCCAGCGTTTCAGCCACTCGAACATTCGCATCCGCCCCGGGATCGCCAGCGCCGCGCCCAGGGGGCACAGGTAGCGGCAATAGAAGCGTTCGATGAACAGCCCCGGCAGCAGGCAGGCCAGGGCGAACAGCACGAAGCCCCATTCGCGCATGAATTTCAGGATGATCGCGGTCTTGAAGGGCTCGACCTCGGCATAGACCTCGGCGTCGGACAGCGAATAGAGCGACAGGCCGAACAGCCCCAGGAAGATCATGTATTTGACCGGCCATATCCGTTCGTGCAGGCCCCAGGGCAGGGTGATCTGCGGAAAGCGCAGCTTGCGGGCGACGGTGTTCGACAGTTCCTGCAGCGCGCCAAAGGGACACAGCCAGCCGCAGAACGGGCCGCGGCCCCAGAACAGCAGCCCGGCGGCGACGGCGCACCACAGGATGAAGACCAGCGGCGCCGACAGGAAATATTCCCAGGAAAAGCCCGAGAGCAGCGCATTGGCGAAGGTCAGCACGTTCACGACCGACAGCTGCGTGTTCACCAGCCAGCCCAGCCAGACCAGGGTGAAGGCCAGATAGGCGCGGCGCAGCCACAGGAAGGTGCGCGGGTGTTTCACCAGCACATCCTGGAAGAAGAAGATCGCTGTCAGCACCGCCAGCGCCACGCCCAGGATGGCGATGTTGACCTGGTTCATCTGCCACATGGTCTTCCACAGGGCGGGGCCTTCGTCGTCCTCGACGGGCTCGCCGACCTGCGTCGGGGCGGGGGTCGTTGCCGCCGCAGGCGCGGGTTCGGGGCGGGCAGCAGGTAGCGTTCCGGGATCTGATAGGCCAGGTCGAAGGGCAGGGTGGCCTTGTCGCGGCCCGTGGTCGCGCGCTGGACCAGCAATTGCAGGTCGAAGGGCCGGGTCACGTCGAAGGCGAAGTCCTGCGGCACCACGAACAGCGCGATCTCTTTCAGCCGCGGCGCGCCGGGGGCGGCCAGCGCGGCGATGCGGGTATGGTCGCGGTCGTGGAAGCGCTGGCCCTGGCCGTCCTGCAACAGCTCGATCCGGTCGAAGATGCCGCCGCGCACATAGCCCGAGCCCTTGAAGGAATAGGCGCCGTCGCCCGCGACCAGCACCGCCGCCTGGCCCGGCTGCAGTTTCGCCGCCATCCGCTCATAGGCCACGTCGCCCAGCAGGCTGCGGCCGATGGCGGGGACCGAGACCGGGGCGAGGTAAAGCGTGATGAAATCGTCCTCGGGGTTCGCGGTCTCGGGCCGTCCGGCCGCCAGCGGCTGGCCGGCGTCCTCGAAAGCCTTGCTGACCTCGCTCACGCTCATCACCATCGACCGGACCGAGCCGTCGCCCAGCAGCGTCTGCCAGTCCTCGGTCGCGGTGACGGCGGGGTCCAGTTCGCGCTTGACCTCGGCCGGGGCCGCAGCGGCGCCGAGGCCGTCCAGCCGCCCCGAGCGGATCAGCTTGACGGCCGAGCGCACGACGCTGTCGCCCATCACCAGCACCGTCACCGTGGCGCCGGACACGATCTCGGCCTGCGGCGGTTTCGCCTCGCCCGCCGCGACCCGGCCCAGGTCGGCGCCGATCAGCCCGTTCAGTGCCGCCAGAACCTTGGGCTCGGGGATGCCGATCAGGACGATGGGTTCGTGATGCTCGACCAGGTTGATGCCGCGGATGACGCCCTGCGGGTCGATGCCGACGACGATGCGGATCGGCTTGCCGGAATAGCCGGTCGAGGCGGTGAAATCGCTGTTGAGATAGGCATAGCCCAGTTTTTCGCCGCCCTTCAGCACCGGCACGATGGCCGGGTCGCCCTCGGGCGGGCCATAGGCGTCGGCACCCTGGAACAGCGTCGCCGCAGGCGTCTTGTCCAGGGCCTCGGCCAGGGTCAGGGCCATGGCGGCGGGTGCGGCCAGCCAGCAGGCGGCCAGCAGCACCAGGGGCAGCACCCATGCGGTCAGATTGCGAAATCTCATCCCGGAACCCCGGCGGCTTCTTCCAATACGGGTCTCAGGATCGCAGCTTTCGCCGCCCTCGACTTTGCGCCGCCGCAATGTCCGGCGCAGGGGCCTGCCGGGAACGAAAAGGGCCGGCGCGCCGATCTGCAGCGCGCCGACCTTTGGTGCTTTTCCGGCCCTTGCCGGTCAGTCGGCGCTGGCCTCGTTCAGTTGCAGGCCTGCGGGGGCGCCGTGCAGGTCGTGGACCGGATGCGCGACACCCTCGGCGCCGCCGTTCAGGACCCGGTCGAACTGCTCGCGGTCCAGCGCGTTCTCCCAGCGGCTGACCACCACGGTGGCGACCGCGTTGCCGATGAAATTGGTCAGCGAGCGGCATTCCGACATGAAGCGGTCCACGCCCAGGATCAGCGCCATGCCGGCGACCGGCACCGTGGGCACCACCGACAGCGTCGCCGCCAGGGTGATGAAGCCGGCCCCGGTCACGCCCGCCGCGCCCTTCGAGGACAGCATGGCGACCAGCAAGAGCAGCACCTGCTGTTGCAGCGACAGATCGGTGTTGGTGGCCTGGGCGATGAACAGCGCCGCCAGGGTCATGTAGATGTTGGTGCCGTCCAGGTTGAAGCTGTAGCCCGTCGGCACCACCAGTCCCACGACCGAGCGCTTGCAGCCCGCCTTCTCCATCTTCTCCATCAGCGAGGGCAGGGCGGATTCCGAGGACGAGGTGCCCAGCACCAGCAGCAGCTCCGCCTTGAGATAGGCGATCAGCTTGAAGATCGAGAAGCCGTTCAGCATGCAGACCGTGCCCAGCACCACCACCACGAACAGCGCCGAGGTCAGGTAGAAGGTGCCGACCAGTGTCGCCAGGTTCACCACCGAGGCGATGCCGTATTTGCCGATGGTGAAGGCGAAGGCCCCGAAGGCGCCGATGGGCGCGGCCTTCATCAGGATGTCCACCATGCGGAACACGGCGTGGCTGATCGCCTCGAACATCGTGACGACCGGCTTGCCCTTGTCGCCGATCAGGATCAGGCCGATGCCGAACAGGATGGCGACGAACAGCACCTGCAGGATGTTGCCCTCGACGAAGGCCGAGGTCATCGTGGTCGGGATGATGTCCATGACGAAGCCGGTCAGCGAGGTCTCATGCGCCTTGGCGGCATAGTCGGCGACCTTGCTGGCATCCAGCGTCGCCGGGTCGATGTTCATGCCGGCGCCGGGCTGGATGACGTTCGCGGTGATCAGCCCGACGATCAGCGCCAGGGTCGAGAAGGTCAGGAAATAGCCGAAGGCCTTGCCCACGACCGAGCCCACGCCCTTCAGCGTGCCCATGCCGGCCAGGCCGGTGACGATGGTCAGGAAGATGACCGGGGCGATGATCATCTTGACCAGCTTGATGAAGGCGTCGCCCAGGGGCTTCAGCGCCTCGCCGGTCTGCGGATAGAAATGGCCGATCAGCGCGCCGGCGGCGATGGCGATCAGCACCTGGAAATACAGGTGGCGATAGAACGGGCGCGGCGCGTGAACGACGGGCGCTGCCGAGGTGTCGATTTGCATGGGGGCCTCCTCCGACCTGCGAATGACGGGTATGTGACAGCCATGATAAAGCGGCGGGCTTTGGCGCCCAAAAGCCGGGCGCATGGCAGCAATGCATTGTAATCATGGATTTTTGGCGGCGGAACGCCGCGGAAATCGTGCGGTTTTCCACACAGTGCCGGCGTGCTAGTGTGAAAATCCACACAGGGCGGAGAGGGCGCTTGCGACACAGGGACCCGGCGGTGACGGCTGATTCGATGCGGGCGCTGGCGGCACCGCGGCGTCTGGCCGCGGTGCTTGTGGTGCTGGCGCTGTTTCTGGGCCTGCTGGCGCTGACCTTTACCCTGGTGCGGGACCGGGCGGTGCGCGACCTGGGCCAGCGGCTGGAGGTGACGGCGCGCACCCGGGTGCAGGCGCTGGAAAGCGTGCTGGCCAAGCAGCGCGCGGTGGCGGTGGTGCTGTCCGACGACAGCCTGATGCGCGAGGCGTTGGCCGATCCCGCGGCCGGGACGGCGGCACGGGCCTCGCACAAGCTGGAGCGGTTGAGCGAGGCGACGGACAGTGCCGTGATCTATCTGCTGGACCGCGACGGGCTGGCCATCGCCGCCTCGAACTGGAACGAGGAGGCCAGCTTCGTCGGCTCGAACTACGGTTTCCGCGACTATTTCAGCCAGGCGCTGCTGCGGGGCGAGGCGACGCAATTCGCCCTGGGCACGGTCAGCAAGCGGCCGGGCCTGTATCTGTCGCATGACGTGGCCGTGGCCGGCCGGCCGCGCGGGGTGATCGTGGTCAAGGTCGAATTCGACCGCACCGAGGCGAACTGGTCGCAGGCCGGCGAGCGCATCTTCGTGACCGATGCCGCCGGGCAGGTGATCCTGTCCAGCACCCCGGCGCTGCGCTTCGGCCCCTTGCCGGCGTCCGGCCCGGGCGAGGTGGCGGCGGCGCTGCCGGTGCCCGGCGCCGACTGGCGGCTGGTGATCCGGGCACCCGCCGCCGAGGCGACCGCGGCGGCGGTGCTGGCGACGGGGACGGTCGGCTTCCTGCTGTCTCTGGCCCTGGGCGGGGGTGTCTGGGCCGCGCGCGCCCGCACCCGCGCCGCCCGCCGCGCCGAGGCCGAGCGGCGTTACCGCGCCGACCTGGAACGTGCCGTGGACGAACGCACCCGCGACCTGACCGCCGAGATGCGCGAGCGCCGCGCCGCCGAGCAGCGGCTGGCCCAGTTGCAGGGCGAGATGGTCCAGGCCAACAAGCTGGCGACGCTGGGCCAGATCACCGCCGGCGTCGCGCATGAGGTGAACACGCCGCTCGCCACCATTCGCCTGCTAGCCGAGAACGGCCGCCAGATGCTGCCCGAGGGCGCGGCGCCGGATGTGGCCGGCAACCTGGACCAGATCCTGCGCATGTCCGACCGCATCGCCCAGATCACCACCGAGCTGCGCGGCTTTGCCCGCAAGGCCACCGGCGAGCTGGGTCCCGTGGCGCTGAAGGAGGCGCTGGACGCCGCGCTGCTGCTGGTCGCCAGCCGTCGCCGGGCCGAGGGCATCCGCATGGTGCTGCCGCAGATCCCGCCCGGCCTGACCGTGCGGGCCGAGCGGGTGCGGCTGGAGCAGATCCTCGTCAACCTGATCCAGAACGCGCAAGAGGCGCTCTCGGGCCGACCGGACGCCGAATTGCGCATCGAACTGCACGAGCAGCCCGACCGCGTGCGGCTGACCATCCGCGACAACGGGCCGGGGCTGGCGCCCGGCATCGCCGCGACGCTGTTCACGCCCTTCGCCACCTCGAAGCCGCGCGGGTTGGGGCTGGGGCTGGTGATCTCGCGCGAGATCGCCCGCGACTTCGGCGGCGAGCTGACCGCGGCACCCTCCGAGCCGGGGCAGGGTGCCAGCTTCCACCTGGACCTGCCGAGGCTGCCATGACCGAGGTCCCGCTCGTCCGCCTGGTCGACGACGACCCCGATCTTCTGGCCGCGCAGGCGCAGGCGCTGAAGCTGGCCGGCTTTCGGGCCGAAACCTTCGACGACCCCGCCGAGGCGCTGCAGGGCCTTGGCCCCGACTGGCCAGGCGTGGTTCTGTCCGACGTGCGCATGCCGGGCATGGATGGGTTCCAGCTGTTCCAGCGCATTCATGCGCTGGACCCGGAACTGCCGGTGATCCTGCTGACCGGGCATGGCGACGTGCCGATGGCGGTCGCGGCACTGAAGCAGGGCGTTTACGACTTCCTGACCAAGCCCATCGGCGGCGGCCCCTTGGCGGCGGCGCTGGCGCGGGCGGCATCCGCGCGGGCGCTGGTGCTGGAAAACCGCGCCCTGCGCGCCCGCCAGGGCGACGAGCCGCGGACCGAGATCGGGCTCAGCGGCGCCTCGCCGGTCATGGTGCATCTGCGCGACAGCATCGAACGGCTGGCCCAGCTGGGCGGCGACGTGTTGATCACCGGGCCCGAGGGGGCGGGCAAGCGCACCGCCGCGCGCGCGATCCACCGGCAAAGCCCGCGCCGCGCCCGCGCCTTTACCCATGTGCAATGCGCGGCGCTGGACGAGGCCCGCTTCGACGCCGAGCTGATGGGGATCGAGGCGCCCGGCACCCGCATGGCCCGCCAGGCCGGCAAGCTGGAAAAGACCCATCGCGGCACGCTGTTCCTGGACGAGATCGACGCCCTGGCCCCGGCCTTGCAGGCGCGCCTGCAGGCAATCCTGCAGGCGGGCGAGATCTGGCCCGCCGGCGCCGCCGCGCCGCGGCCCCTGGACCTGCGGCTGATCGCCTCGACCGGCCGCGATCTTGCGCAGATGGTCGAGGCCGGCACGTTCCGCGGCGACCTCTATTACCGCATCGCGGCCGCAAGCCTGCAGATGCCGGCCCTGGCGCAGCGGCGCGAGGATGTCCCGGCCCTGTTCCGGCAGTTCCTGCTGCAGGCCTGCCAGCGGCTGAACCTGCCGGTGACGCCGGTGACGGGCGCGGTCAAGGCGCGGCTCGCCAGCCACGACTGGCCGGGCAACCTGGCCGAGTTGCAGCAATTCGCCGAAAGCCACGCGCTGGGGCTGGCCTCCTTTACCGGCGATGGCGCCGAGCATGAGCCGGCGGCGGGGCTGGCCGATCTGGTCGCGGAATACGAGGCCGAACTGATCCGCGACGCCCTGCGCCGGGCCGAGGGCCATGCCACCCAGGCGATGGCGCGGTTGAAACTGCCGCGCAAGACCTTCTACGACAAGCTGGCCCGCCACGGCATCCGCCCCGCCGATTTCCGCGCCGGCGGCGGCTGACGCAAGCGGCCGGACCGCCGCGCCCCGCCCGCCCCGGCGGCGGCCGAGCCGCCTCGCATCCGGGACAACGGCCGGCACCGCAACGGCATTTCTTTCCGCCGGCCGGAGCCCTGGGTCTGAATAGGCAATTTTGCCTAGGCGCCGCTGCAACGCCCGCGTGGCAAAACAGCCGCCCACCCTATGCCCGCCTCCGGGGCGGCGGTATGGAAGCTCGGCGCGCGACATTCAGGCGCGCGATCCGCATCCTGGGGGCGGCTCGGCATGGGAAAGAGGCGACGCTTGCGCGACCCCGCGACCGGAGAAGGTCCGCGATGAGGAAATCGCTGGGGGCGACGCTGGCCCTGGGGCTGGCCGGGCTGCAATTCCTGGCCATCCTGCTGGTGGTCTTTTCCTCCTATCTCAGTTCGGAACAGGCGCTGATGCGCCATGCCCGCGACCTGCTGCGCGACGTGGGCGTCAACACGATCGAGCATTCCCGCGGCTTCCTGAAGCCGGCGCAGGGCGCCGCCGAACTGGCCGCGCAGCTGGCGCAGAACAGCGTCATCGCCAGCGACGACACGCCCATGCTGGAACGGCTGCTGTTCCAGCAGCTGAAGATCGCGCCGCAATTCGCCGGGCTCTATTTCGGGCGCGAGGACGGCAGTTTCGTCTATGTGATGCGCAGCCCCGACGGCCCGGGCGAGTTCCGCACCAAGATCATCTCGTTCCCGGACGGAAAGCGCCGAACCGAATTCATCTGGCGCAGCGACGATTTCGCGGTGGTGGAGCGGCGCGAGGATCCCGCGGACCGCTTCGACCCCCGCAGTCGGCCCTGGTATCTAGGCGCCAAGGAGCGGCGGGCGACGGTCTGGACCGACCCCTATATCTTCTTCTCGTCCCAGCAGCCGGGCATCACCCTGTCGGCGCCGGTGCTGCGGCCGGACGGAAACCTGCGCGGGGCGGTCGGCGTCGACATCGAGATCAGCATGATCTCGGAATTCCTGGCGCGGCTGAACATCGGCCAGCACGGCCGGGCGCTGATCATCAACCGCAACGGCGACGTGATCGCCCATCCCGACGCCAGCCTGATCAAGGCCCGCAACGCCGACGGCACGCTGCGCTTCGCCGACATCCGCGAGATCGGCGATCCCATCGCCCGCGCCGCCTTCGGCCCGCTGGAACTGGCCGGCGCCATTCCGGTGCAGACGGAAACCCCCGGCCGTTTCGACTATCAGGGCGCCTCCTACGTTTCAACCATCATGCCGGTCATCAGCGACACGCTGCCCTGGACCATCGCCGTCTATGCCCCCGAGGGCGACTTCACCGGCGCGCTGAAGCGCAACCGCACGCTGAACATCTGGCTGGCGGCGCTGGTCGCTGGGCTGACCAGGCTGCTGGGTCTGGCGCTGGCCGATGCGATCCACCGCCCGGTGCGGGCCTTCGCCGTGCGCACGGCCCTGATCTCGCAAGGAGAGCTGGACCCGGACGCGCCGCTGCCCAAGACCTACAAGGAACTGGAACGCGCCAATGCGGCGCTGGTCCAGCAGATCGCGCTGCGTCGCAAGACCGAGCACGAATACGGCCAGACCTTCGAGATGTCCTCGCGCGGGATGGCGCAGATCGCGCCCGACAGCGGCCGCTTCATCCGCGTGAACGCCCGCATCTGCCAGATCACCGGCTACAGCGCTGCGGAACTGGCAGGGATGCGGCTGCGCGAACTGGTCCACCCCGAGGACCCGACCTTCGTCGGCGCCTTCTTCACCACCGACGGCGGCGATTTCGCCGTCAACCGCGAGATGCGCTGCGTCCGCAAGGACGGCAGCACCATCTGGATCACCCTGAACGAGATCCTGGTCCGGGACGAGCAGGGCAAGCCGCTGCATGCCGTGCTGACCATGGACGACATCACCCACAGCAAGCGCGCCGAGGCGCAGATCGTGCAGCTGAACCGCGACATCTCGCATCTGGCGCGCGGCAACACCATGGGCCAGATGGCGGCGGGCCTGGCGCATGAGCTGAACCAGCCGCTGACCGCCATCGCCCAGAACGCCGACACCGCGTTGCTGATCCTGGACCAGCTGGCCATCGACGAGCCGGAACTGCGCGACATCCTGACCGAGATCGAGGGCCAGTCCCTGCGCGCGGGCGAGATCATCCGCGCGCTGCGCGGCTTCATCAGCAAGGACGAGGGCGCGGCCACCGCCTTCGACCTGGCCGACCTGGTGCGCCAGACCCTGCATCTGATCCAGGCCGAGGCCGCCGAGGCCCGGGTCGTGGTGCAGACCGAGTTGGCCGGCGACCTGCCGCCGATCCGCGGCAATCGCGTCCAGATCGCGCAGGTGCTGGTGAACCTGCTGCGCAATGCCATCGAGGCGCTGGCGCCCGCGCCCGGCTGCGCGCCCGACCCCTCGGCCGAGCGCCGCGTCATCCTCAGCGCCCGGCGCGAGGGCGCCCAGGTCCGCATCGCCGTCGAGGACAACGGCCCCGGCGTCGCCCCCGGCATCAGCCTGTTCGCGCAGTTCGAGACCAGCAAGCCCGGCGGCATGGGCCTTGGCCTGTCCATCTGCCGCTCGATCCTGGCGGCGAATGGCGGCGCGCTGTGGCACGAGGCGGTGCCGCCGCGCGGCGCGCGTTTCGTCTTTACCCTGCCGCTCTGCCAGGCCGCGGCCGATGCCGGAGCGTGACCCGATGACCCAGAATGCAGGAATGCCATGCCCGACCCGATCCTGACCGTCTTCGTGATCGACGACGACGAGGACATCCGCAAATCCCTGCAGCGCGCGCTGGAAAAACGCGGCTATGCGGTGGAAAGCCACGCTTCCGCCGCCTCGTTCCTGGCGGGTTTCGACCCGCGCCGGGCGGGCTGCCTGGTGCTGGACTACGGCATGCCGGACATGAACGGGCTGGAACTGCAAAGCCACCTGAACCAGCGCGGCGCGACCATTCCCGTGATCTTCATCACCGGCCATGGCGGCGTGCCGGAATCGGTGCAGGCGATCAAGGCCGGCGCGCTCGACTTTCTGGAAAAGCCGTTCCGCCAGGGCGATCTGGTCGAGCGGATCGAAACCGCCTTCGCCATCGCCCGCGACCGCCTGGCCCGCGACGAGCAGGCTCGCCGCCAGCGCGCCCGGTTCGAGCGGCTGACCGCGCGCGAACAGGAAATCGTCGCGCGCATGATCGACCGCCCCTCCGAGATTTCCAGCAAGGAACTGGCCGCGGCCCTGGGCATCAGCCCACGCACCGTCGACCACCATCGCGCCCGCATCCTGGAAAAGATGAACGTGAAATCCGTGGCCGAACTGATCGCCCTGGCCGGCAAGTAGCGGCGACCAGCCGGCGGCAACGGCCGGGCATCGCGCATACATATCGTTTACGGCATGACGAATGCCTTTAATGTAATTTTATCATCATGTCGTCGGCTTGCTATCGTCCGGCCCAGAGCCCGCTGCAAGGCCGGGCCGGCGTGGCGGCCGCAGCCGCCAAGGGGGAATCGTTCACGACTGGGCTTGCGGGCCGCAGGGCCGGCCACGCCGACCCGGACGGGACGCAAGCAGAAGGGGCCGGGCATGTTTCTGTCGCAACTCGTGTTTTCGGACGGCAGCCGCGCCGTCGCCCTGCGCACGGGCGCCGAGGCCCGGCTGGTGCCCGGCGCCACCGCGACCCGCGACCTGGCGCTGGACGCCATCGCCGCCGGCCGCAGCCTGGCCGACGAGGCCCAGGCGCGCGGCGAGGGCGCCGCGGTCGATCTGGCGCTGGCCTCGGCCGAGGGGCGGATGCTGCTGCCGCTGGACCATCCCGACCCGGCGCATCTGCACCTGACCGGCACGGGTCTGACGCATCTCGGCTCGGCCGCGACGCGCAATGCCATGCATGCCAAGCTGGACGGCGACGAGCTGACCGACAGCATGAAGATGTTCCGCATGGGGCTCGAAGGCGGCAAGCCCGGCGCCGGCCAGGTCGGCGCGCAGCCCGAATGGTTCTACAAGGGCAATGGCCATGCCGCCGTGGCGCCCGGCGCGGCATTGGACAGCCCCGGCTTTGCGCTGGACGCGGGCGAGGAGCCGGAAATCGCCGGGCTTTACGTCATCGGCCCGGACGGCACGCCCTTCCGGCTGGGCTTCGCGCTGGGGAACGAGTTCTCCGACCACGTAACGGAACGCGGCAATTACCTGTGGCTGGCCCATTCCAAGCTGCGCCCCGCAAGCTATGGTCCCGAGTTGCGGCTGGGCGACCTGCCCCGGCATGTCGAGGGCACCAGCCGCGTGATCCGCGACGGCGCGGCGATCTGGGAAAAGCCGTTCCTATCGGGCGAGGCGAACATGAGCCACAGCCTGGCGAACCTCGAACACCACCATTTCAAATACGGCCTGTTCCGCCGCCCCGGCGACGTGCATGTGCATTTCTTCGGCACGGCGACGCTGAGCTTCGCCGACGGGATCGCGACCCGGCCCGGCGACGAATTCGAGATCGCTTGCGACGCCTTCGGCCTGCCGCTGCGCAACCCCCTGACCCAACAGCCCCAGGACGCGGCCCCGGTCGCCGTCGCCATCCTCTAGAGGTCGCCCATGTCCTTCACGCCCGCCCCGTGGCCCCGCCAGCTTCGCTCGCAGCACTGGTATGGCGGCAATTCCCGCGACACGATCTATCATCGCGGCTGGATGAAGAATCAGGGCTATCCGCACGACCTGTTCGACGGCCGCCCGGTGATCGGCATCCTGAACACCTGGTCCGACCTGACCCCCTGCAACGGCCACCTGCGCGAACTGGCGGAAAAGGTGAAGGCCGGGGTCTGGGAGGCCGGCGGCTTTCCGGTCGAGGTGCCGGTGTTCTCGGCCAGCGAGAACACCTTCCGCCCGACCGCGATGATGTTTCGCAACCTCGCGGCGCTGGCCATCGAGGAGACCATTCGCGGCCAGCCGATGGACGGCGCGGTGCTGCTGGTCGGCTGCGACAAGACCACGCCCAGCCTGCTGATGGCGGCGGCCTCGACCGACATTCCCTCGATCGTCGTCACCGGCGGCCCGATGCTGAACGGCTATTTCCGGGGCGAGCGCGTGGGCTCGGGCACGCATCTGTGGAAGTTCAGCGAGGCCGTGAAGGCCGGCGAGATGACGCAGGAGGAATTCCTCGAGGCAGAGGCGAGCATGTCCCGCTCATCAGGCACCTGCAACACCATGGGCACGGCCAGCACCATGGCGAGCATGGCCGAGGCGCTGGGGATGGCGCTGTCCGGGAATGCCGCGATCCCTGCGGTGGACAGTCGCCGCCGCGTCATGGCGCAGCTTTCGGGCCGGCGCATCGTGCAGATGGTCAAGGACGACCTGAAGCCCAGCGATATCCTGACCAAGCAGGCGTTCGAGAACGCGATCCGCACCAATGGCGCCATCGGCGGTTCGACCAATGCGGTGGTGCACCTGCTGGCGCTGGCCGGCCGGGTGGGGGTCGATGTGACGCTGGACGACTGGGACCGCTGCGGCCGCGACGTCAAGACCATCGTGAACCTGATGCCCTCGGGGAAATACCTGATGGAGGAGTTCTTCTATGCCGGCGGGTTGCCGGTGGTCATCAAGCGGCTGGGCGAGGCCGGGCAGCTGCACAAGGACGCGCTGACCGTCAGCGGCGCCACGATCTGGGACGAGGTCAGGGACGTGGTGAACTGGAACGAGAACGTGATCCTGCCCTCCGACCGGCCCTTGACCGACCAGGGCGGCATCGCGGTGCTGCGCGGCAACCTGGCGCCCAATGGGGCGGTGCTGAAGCCCTCGGCCGCCAGCCCGCATCTGATGGTGCATCGCGGCCGCGCCGTCGTCTTCGAGGACATCGACGATTACAAGGTCAAGATCGAGGATGAGGCGCTGGATATCGACGAGACCTGCGTCATGGTGCTCAAGAACTGCGGCCCAAGGGGCTATCCCGGCATGGCCGAGGTCGGCAACATGGGCCTGCCGCCCAAGGTGCTGAGGAAGGGCATCACCGACATGGTGCGGATCAGCGACGCGCGCATGTCGGGGACGGCTTACGGCACGGTGGTGCTGCATACCTCGCCCGAGGCGGCGGCGGGCGGGCCGCTGGCCGTGGTGCGCGACGGCGACATGATCGAGCTGGACGTGCCGAACCGCCGGCTGCACCTGGACATTTCGGACGCGGAACTGGCCGAGCGGCTGGCCGCGTGGAGGCCGCTGCCCGACCAGCCCGCCAGCGGCTATGCCTGGCTGCATCAGGCGCATGTCATGGGCGCGGATACCGGCGCGGACCTGGATTTCCTGCGCGGCTGCCGCGGCAACCCGGTCGGAAAGGACAGCCACTGATGAAAATCGCGCTCGTCGGCATCGGCAAGATCGCGCTGGACCAGCACGTTCCGGCGCTGGCCTCCAGCCCCGACTGGGAACTGGCCGCGACGGTCAGCCGCCATGGCCGCGCCCCGGGCATCGAGGCCTTCCCGCGCATCGAGGACATGCTCGACGCCCGCCCCGACATCGGTGCGGTCAGCCTGTGCCTGCCGCCCGTGCCCCGTTTCGAGGCCGCGCAGGCGGTCCTGCGCGCCGGGCGTCATCTGATGCTGGAAAAGCCGCCCGGCGCGACCTTGGCCGAGGTGCATATCCTGCGCGACCTGGCGCAGGCGCAGGGGGTGACGCTTTATGCCACCTGGCATTCGCGCGTGGCCCATGCCGTTGCCGCCGCCAAGGCATGGCTGGCTGATCGTGTCATCCACGAGGGCCGGATCACCTGGCGCGAGGATGTGCGCAAATGGCATCCCGGCCAGGACTGGATCTTTCAGGCCGGCGGCATGGGCGTCTTCGACCCCGGCATCAACGCGCTGTCGATCCTGACCGAGATCCTGCCGATGCCGGTGCATCTGCGCGCCGCCGAGCTGGATTTCCCGGAAAACCGCCAGGCCCCCATCGCCGCGCGGCTGGCGCTGTCGGGTAACATCACCGCCGATTTCGACTTTCGCCAGCAGGGCCCGCAGACCTGGGACATGGAGTTCTGGACCGACGCCGGCCGCCTCGCGCTGCGCCTGGGCGGCAATGTGCTGGAGATCGACGGTGCTGATGCCGGGGGCGAGGCCAGCATCATGGGCGAATATCCGGCGCTTTACGCGCGCATGGCGGAACTGGTGCGCAGGGGCGCCTCCGAGGTGGACCTGTCGCCGATGGTGCTGGTGGCGGACGCCTTTACCCTCGGCAGCCGCAACACCGTGGACGCATTCGAATTCTGAAGGAAGACCGATGGACTGGACACCGCAAGGCAAGCATCTGATCGCGGGCGAATGGGTCGGGGCGGGGCGACATTCCGCTCGGCCCCCGCGCATGGCCCGGCGCATGGTTTCGCCAGCGGCAGCGCCGATCTGGTGGACCGCGCCTGCGAGGCGGCCGAAGAGTCCTTCTGGACTTATGGCTGGACCGCGCGCGAGGACCGCGCGGCTTTCCTCGACGCCATCGCCGACGAGATCGAGGCCCGCGCCGAGGCGATCACCGCCATCGGCACGCAGGAAACCGGCCTGCCCGAGGCCCGGCTGCAAGGCGAGCGTGGCCGGACTACCGGCCAGTTGCGCATGTTCGCGGACCATATCCGCAAGGGCGATTACCTCGACCGCCGCCACGACAAGGCGCTGCCCGACCGCCAGCCGCTGCCGCGCCCGGACCTGCGGCTGATCCAGCGGCCCATCGGGCCGGTGGCGGTCTTCGGCGCCTCGAACTTTCCGCTGGCGTTTTCGACGGCGGGCGGCGACACCGCCTCGGCCCTGGCGGCGGGCTGCCCGGTGGTGGTCAAGGGCCACCCCGCCCATCCCGGCACCGGCGAGATCGTGGCCGAGGCCATCCATGCCGCCATCCGCGCCACCGGAATGCCGGCCGGCAGTTTCGGCTTCATCCACGGCGACCGGCACGAGGTCGGCGCGGCGCTGGTGCAGCACCCGCTGATCCGGGCGGTCGGCTTTACCGGCAGCCTGCGCGGCGGCCGGGCGCTTTACGACCTTTGCGCCGCGCGGCCCGAGCCGATCCCCTTCTTCGGCGAACTGGGCAGCATCAACCCCTGTTTCGTGCTTCCCCATGCGCTGGCGGCGCGCAGCGCGCAGATCGCGCGGGACTGGACCGCCAGCCTGACCATGGGCGCGGGGCAGTTCTGCACCAATCCGGGCCTGCTGGTGCTGCGCGCCGAGGATGCCGACGCCTTCACCGCCGCCGCCGCCGAGGCGCTGGCAGGCGCCCCGGAACAGGTCATGCTGACCGAGGGCATCGCCGCCGCCTATCGCGAAGGCGCCGCCCGCATCGGCACCCATGCCGCGGCGGTGCTGCACCATGACGGCCGGGGGCGCAATGCGCGGCCCGGCATCTACCGGACCAGCGCGCGGGACTTCCTGCAAAGCCACGCCTTGGGGGAAGAGGTCTTTGGCCCGCTCGGCCTTGTCGTCACCACCACCTCGGACGACGAGATGCTGGGCCTTGCCCGCGCGCTGGACGGCCAGCTGACCGCCACCTTGCAGATGGACGCCGGCGACGTGGGCTTGGCCCGGCGGCTGATGCCGGTCCTGGAACGCAAGGCCGGCCGGGTGCTGGCGAACGGCTGGCCCACCGGGGTCGAGGTCTGCGATGCGATGGTGCATGGCGGCCCTTACCCGGCATCGACGAATTTCGGCGCCACCAGCGTCGGCACCCTGGCGATCCGCCGCTTCCTGCGGCCGGTCTGCTTCCAGAACCTGCCCGACGCGCTGTTGCCCGAGGATCTGCGCGGTTGATCGCGCCGGTCGGCCGCCAGCCTGCGGGTTGCGGATCGGCGCCGCTGCTTTCATAGTCGCCCCGGTGCGAAGGCAGCGGCGAGACGGCAGCGATGGACGCAGACGCGGCGGATGAAAAGACCAAGCCTCCCCGGCGGATGCTGCGCGAGCCGCCGCCGCTGGCGCTGTTCGCCGCCATCCCGCAGCTGGCCGACCTGATCAAGCTGCGCCCGCGCGAGGGCGAGGACGGGCTGGCCTTCCTGAACCGGCTGCGCGCCTCGACCACGCCCGAGGAGGCGGTCACCTTCACCGCCTTCGCCGCCCTGCCCAGCGTGGCCGCCGGCTGGGGCTATGAATGCCTGCGGCTGATGGCCGGCCACCTGCAACCGCAGGAACGTCCGACCATGGAGCGGATCGCGACCTGGCTCGCGCAGCCCAGCACCCGCCAGCGCCACGAGATCATGCGCGAGGCGCTTTGGGCGCCGACCCGCAGCCCTTCGGTGCTGCTGGCGCTGGCGGTGGGCTGGTCCACCGGCACGCCGGCGCCGAACGACCCCGAACGCTCGGCGCCGCACAAGGCGCCGGTGGCGCTGAACAGCGCGGTGCTGTCCTGCCTCGCCCGGGCGGACCTGTCGCGGCGCTCGTTCTATCTTGCCCGATTCCTGGACATGGCCGAGGCACTGTTCCGCGCCTATTGATGAGACATGATGCTGACGCTTGAGATCGAGAACTTCCATGTGCTGGACGACGGCGGGCCGGTCAGCATCGCCGTGCCCGAAGGCGGCATCCAGGTCGGGCGGCGGCCTGGCATGGACTGGGTGCTGCCCGACGCCAGCCGCTACATCTCGGGCCATCACTTCGACGTCGGGTTCGAGGACGGGCGCTGGGTGCTGCGCGACCGCTCGACCAACGGCACCTTCCTGCAGGGCCACCGCCACCGGCTGGACGGGCCGCATGTGCTGGCGCACGGCGACCGCTTCCAGGTCGGGCAATATATCGTGGCGGCGCTGTTCGACCAGCCGCAGGGCCGGCCGATGACGCCCGGATCGCTGCCCGCGCATCGGGTGGACAGCCCGGTGGACGAGCCGGTGCTGGACGATCCCTGGGCCCTGGCGCCGGCGCCGGCGCCCATCGACGTGACCCCGGCCGCGGACCTGCGCCGCGGTCCCGATTTCGCCAGCGATTTCGTGGCCTTCCCGGTCCACGAGCCCGCGCCGGCACCCGCATCCGCCCCGCCGCCGCCCGCGCCGGTCGCCGCGCCCGAGGATCCCTCGGCCTTCCTGCGCGCCTTTTGCGAAGGCGCCGGCATCCCCCCGGACCTTGCCCGCAACGTCGCCCCCGAGGACCTCGCCCGCGCGCTTGGCCAGTCCATGCGCGCCGTCGCCGGGCAGGTCATGGCCGGCTTGCAGGATCGGGCGGCGGCGCGGCATTTCACCCGCTCGGCCGAGCGCACGATGCGCGGCGCCAGCGACAACAACCCGCTGAAATTCCTGCCCGACGCCGCCGAGGCGCTGGATGCGCTGTTCCTGCGCCCGCGCGCCGGGTTCCTGACCGGCGCGGCCGGGTTCGACCTGGCGCTCGGCGACCTGCGCCGGCACCAGACCGCGCTGTTTGCCGCGCTGCAGCCGGCGCTGATCGGGCTGGTCGGCGATCTTGCCCCCGAGCGGATCGAGGGCGAGGTCAAGGGCGGCGGGCTGATGGGCAACCGCAAGGCCCGCGCCTGGGACGAATACGTCGCCCGCTGGGACGCCCGCACCGCCAGCGAGAACGGCATCCTCGACGAATTCCTGCGGCTTTTCGCGGAAGCCTATCGCAAGGCGCATGACGGCGACGCCGCGCTGCCCTAGGCTCTGCCTCCGATTGATGAAAGGTCTTGCGCCGTGTCCGATTTCAACCTGCTCGATCCCATTTCGCCCGATGATCCCTGCGGCCCGGATCTGGAGCGGCAGGACGATGCCGCCTTCCTCGACTATTACTTCGAGGCGGAAGCGCGCATGCCCGAGCGCTATTTCATTCCCGGCAATGCCGGCGACGGACGCGAGGACCGGCTGTTCGATCCGCGCTCGGTCGATCTGGCCGCCGAGACGGCGACGATCCGCGCGCTTCTGCGGCGTTCGCGCGACCTGCGGCTGATGGGCCTGCTGGCGCGGTTCCAGATCCTGGCCGGCCAACTCGAAGCCTTCGCCGCCACGGTCGAGGACATGGCCGCGGCGCTGGCGCAATGGCCCGAGGCGCTGCATCCGCACGGGTCCGAACGCCGGGCGGCGGTCGAATCGCTGAACGGCCAGCCGACGGTGGTGATGGCGCTTGCGCACCTTCCGGTTGTGTCGAACACCGATGTGACGTTGCGTCGCTACATGGTCGCGACCGGCAAGGCGACGCCGCGCGCCTCGGAGCAGGATCTGGCCGGCGCCGACCTGCTGGCGCCGCTGCGGGCCGAGGCCAATCTGCGCGCCCTGACCGCCACGCATGATCGGCTGCTGCGGCTGTCGGATGCGCTGCATCGGCTGTCGCGCCAGGCGGCGGCTCTGCCCGAGGCGCCTTTCCGCCCGGACTTCGGCGCGCTGACCGCCGCTCTGGCCGACATGCAGGCGATGATCGCCGCGGCGCGCCCCGAACTTCGCCCCTGGGAACCCGCGGCCCCTGCGCCCGAGCCCCCGGCCGGGGATCTGGCGCAGGACCTGGCCGCGCCCGCCGAAACGGCCCGGCCTCAGCCGGCCACGGCCCCGGACCGCCCGGTTTCCGACCGCGCCACGGCCGAGGCTGCGCTGGACGCGGCCTGCGCCTGGCTGGCCCGGCACGAGCCCTCTTCCCCCGCGCTGATGCTGGCGGCGCAGGCGCGGCAGCTGATTGGCCGGCCGCTGGTCGAGGCGCTGGAAATGCTGATGCCGCAGCAGGCCGGCGCCGCCGTGCTGCGCATCGGCCAGGGCACGCCCTTCGCCCTGCCGATGGAGCGGCTGAAGGCGCTGACCCAGGTCGGGCTGGAAGGCCAGCCCGAGAAAACCGCCCCGCCCGCCGCCCTGCCGCCGATCACCCGGCGGGCCGAGATGATCGCGGCCCTGGTCGGGGTCGAGGGCTATTTCGCGACGCATGAACCGGCCAGTCCGGTGCCGTTGCTTCTGGCCAGGGCCCGTGACATGTTGTCGAAGCGTTTCGACGCCATCGTTGCCGAACTGCTTGCCCCAGCGCCGCCTTCGGGCGAATCCTAGGGCAGTTTTGCGGAATTGACTCGGTGGTTATTTTACAGTTTGCCTTGCGCAATGGAGGATTGATCTGATGGCTTCGGACAAGGCGACCGATTTTATCAAGCGCAACCGCCCGCCTCGGGTGAATATTTCCTACGAAGACCCCTATGACAGCGAGAAGATGGTCGAGCTGCCCTTTGTCATGGGCGTCATGGCCGACCTGTCGGGCAATGCCTCCGAGGTCGAGAAGCCCGAGATGGAAGAGCGCGACTTCGTCGACGTGACCGCCGCCACGCTGGACGACTACATGAAGAGCGTGGCCCCCGGCGCCAGCTTCAACGTCCAGAACAAGCTGGGCGGCGAGGGCCGGCTGGGCGTCTCGCTGACCTTCGAAAGCATGGACGATTTCAACCCGGCCGCCGTCGCGCGCCAGATCCCGGCGCTGAAGAAGCTTCTGGAGGCGCGCCAGCACCTGGCGAACCTGCAGCGCTACATGAACTCGAAGCCCAAGGCGCAGGAGCAGATCCGCAAGCTTCTGAACGACCCCGAACTGATGGCCGCCCTGGCCGAGCGCGAGACGTCCAAATCGGCCGAGGAAGAGGATAACTGATGGCGCAGAAACAGCAGGCCGAGGCCGCGGGCAGCCTGACCGGCCTTGACGAGTTCTCGGACATCCTGAAGCAGACCATCAAGCCGCGCACCGACGTCGCCGCGAAAGAGGTCGACAATGCCGTGGTCGCGCTGGTGCGCGAGGCGCTGGACGACGAGACCCTGATCGCCGAGGACGTGATCGACACCATCGACGCGATGCTGTCGAAGCTGGACCAGAAGCTGACCGAACAGCTGAACGAGGTCATCCACAACGAGGAATTCCAGAAGCTGGAATCGTCCTGGCGCGGGCTGGCCTATACGATCAACCACTCCGAGACCGACGCCTCGCTGCGCGTGAAGGTGATGAACGTCTCGAAGAAGGAACTGCAGCAGATGTTCCGGCGCTATCCCGGCGCCAAATGGGACAAGTCGCCGCTGAACATGCGCGTCTACGAGGCCGAGTTCGGCACGCTGGGCGGCAAGCCCTTCGGCGCGCTGATCGGAGATTTCTACTTCGACCACGGCACCGCCGATGTGGCGCTGCTGCGCGACATGTCCAAGATCGCCGCCGCGGCCCATGCGCCCTTCATCTCGGCCGCCGCGCCCGAGCTTCTGGGCATGGACAGCTGGACCGAGCTCGGCACGCCCCCCGACCTGTCGGAAATCTTCGACACGCCGGATTACGCCGCCTGGAACGGGCTGCGCGACAGCGAGAATTCGCGCTATGTCGCGCTGACCATGCCGCGCGTTCTGGCGCGCGAGCCCTACAGCCAGAACTCGAATTCCGTGGTCGAGGAGTTCAATTTCGAGGAAGAGACCGACGGCCACGCCGGTCAGAAGTATTCCTGGATGAACGCCGCCCATGCGCTGGCGGTGAACATCAACCGCGCGCACAAGGAACACGGCTGGACCGTGCAGATCCGCGGCGTGCAGTCGGGCGGCGAGGTGCTGAACCTGCCCACGCACAACTTCGACACCGGCGACGGCTCCAAGGACCTGAAATGCCCGACCGAGGTGTCGATCACCGACCGGCGCGAGGCCGAGCTGTCCAAGGCCGGCATGATCGGGTTGATCCATCGCAAGCACACCGACAAGGCGGCGTTCATCGGCGCGCAGACGCTGTATCGGCCCAAGAAATACGTGGACGACCAGGCGACGGCCTCGGACAACATGTCGTCGCGGCTGCCCTATATCTTCGCGGTGTCACGCTTCAGTCACTATCTGAAGTGCATGGTGCGCGACAAGATCGGGCAAAGCCCGGACCGGCTGCAGCTGCAGACCCAGTTGCAGACCTGGATCAACAAATACGTCTCGGGCAACCCCGAGAGCGCGACCGAGCGCGAAAAGGCCAAGAAACCCTTGGCCGGTGCGAAGGTGGAAGTGGTGGAGGACGAAGAGAACCCCGGCTACTACATGGGGAAGTTCTATCTGAAACCGCACTTCCAGCTGGAAGGCATGGATGTCGGCATGTCGCTGGTGTCCAAGCTGCCCAAAGGCAAATAACCCATTGAGTTGATTATTATAGCCAAGGAGTGATCGAATGGCTGTCGATATCTTTCTGAAACTTTCCAACAACATCAAGGGCGAGTCCCAGGACGACACCCACCGCGACGAAATCGACGTGCTGGCCTGGAACTGGGGCCTGACCCAGTCGGGCACCACGCATGTCGGCTCGGGCGGCGGCGGCGGCAAGGTCAACGTGCAGGATATTACCCTGACGAAATACGTCGACCTGGCGACCAACGACCTGATCAAGCGCTGCACCAACGGCGAGCACATCGAGAACGGCGAGCTGATCGTGCGCAAGTCGGGCGGCGCGGCGCCGGTCGAATATTTCCGCATCAAGATGGGCAAGATCATGATCACCAGCTATTCGACTGGTGGCGCCAAGGACGGTCTTGACCGCATCCAGGAAACCCTGACCCTGAACTTCCGCCAGTTCGAGGTGTCCTATACGCTGCAAGAGGATACCGGTGCCGCCGGCGCCGAGACCCTGGCCGGCTGGGACATCGCCGAGAACAAGGAGTGGAGCGCCTAAGCGCCCCCTTGCCAGCAATCGGGGACAGGGTCGGCCAAGCCGGCCCTGTTCCTTTGCGCGCCGGACCTCGGGCCGGGGTGCGCCGCAACCGGGGGCCGATGATGGCGCGTCGCTCTGATGCAGAGACCGGGCGCAGGGGCCTGCGCGAAATGTCCCTGATGCATATCTTTCGCGATTCCGCCCGCCGGCGCGATTCGCGCGACCCCGGCCGCCGCTATACCGAGGGCGAGCGCGACCTGACCCTGATGAGCCAGAAACATCGCGAGGGCGCGAGCGAGGAATCGCTGCGCCGCAACCTGGTCTTGGACCTGGCCAGCCTGATGAACACCATCCGGCTGGACGTCTGCACCGACCTGTCCGACACGCCGCGCGTGCGCGATTCCGTCATCAATCACGGCCTGCCCGACATGGACACGCTGTGGCGCGACCACCGCACGCCGATGGACCTGGCCCAGGCCATCCGCGAGGCGCTGATCCGCAACGAGCCGCGCCTGCGCGCCGAGACGCTGGAGGTGCGGGTCGAGGATCTGGACCCCGGCCCCGACCAGCGCGTCACCTTCGAGATCCTGGCCGAGATGATCTCGGACCCGACCGACATCGCGGTGCAGTTCCATGCCGAGGTCGACCCCGCCGCCGGCAAGATCGCCATGAAACGCACGCAGGCCGAGCCATGAGAAAAGCCTTCCGCGACGCCTATGAGCGCGAACTGGACATGCTCTACGAGCGCTCGGCCGAATTCGCCGAGGAATTCCCCGGCCTCGCCGAACGCCTGGGCGGCGTCCTGCGCGAAAACATCGACCCGACCATCGCCGGCCTGCTGGAGGGCTCGGCCTTCCTGGCCGCCCGGGTGCAGCTGAAGCTGGACGAAGAGTTCCGCGACTTCACCACCGAGCTGCTGGAGCAGATCTTTCCCGACGCGCTGGCGCCGATCCCTAGCTGCATGATCGTCGAGGCCGCGCCGCTGTCGCGCCGGAACGAGGGGCCGCAGGTCTTCAAGCGCGGCGAATACCTGGACGCGCGCTTTCGCGATGCCGAAAAGCGGGTGGCCTGCCGCTTCAGCCTGACCTCGGACCTGGTGGTGCTGCCGCTGGCGGTCGCGGGCCTGACCTATCACGACCAGACCACGACGCTGGGCGGTCTGGGCCAGGACCCCGACCCGGCGACCCGCGCCGGCCTGCAGATCGACCTTGCCCGCACCGATGGCGAGGCGATGGGGCTGAACGCGCCCGACGCGCTGACCTTTCACTTGACCGCCGACCATGTCCGCGCCATCGCCGCCTATGAGCAGATCCATTGCAATCTGACCCGCGTCTCGCTGCGCTGGCTGATGCCGAACGGCGACCCGGCCTTCCTGCGCCTGCGCGAGGGCCAGGTCGAGCAGATCGGCTTCACCCGCGAGGAACTGCTTTTCGACCGCGACGGCCGGCTGTTCGAGGGGTTCGCCATCCTGCGCGATTTCTTCGCCTTTCCGCGCAAGTTCATGGGCTTCCGCCTTACCGACATGCGCAGCGCGCTGTCGCGCATCCCGGCGGGCGAGGTGCAGCTGATCCTGGAATTCGACCGCGCCAATGACGAGTTGGCGCGCCAGATCCAGCCGCGCGACATCCGGCTGAACTGCGCGCCGGCGATCAACTTGTTCGAGGAAAGCTCGAACCAGGTGCGGCTGGACGACAAGCGCCACGAATATGTCGTGACCCCGGATTCCAGCCCTATCACCCATTACGAGATCCAGCGCATCCTGCGCGTGCAGGCCAGCTATGGCACCGCGCATGACCGCGTCGATGTGCATCCGCTTTACGCCCTGCCGCAGGGCGGGGCGCCGCGCGCGGCCTATTACCACACCACCCGCCGCAAGCCGCGCCGCCTGACCGAGACCGAGCGCCGCACCGGCCAGCGTCACGACTATCGCGGCACCGAGACCTTCATCGCCATCTATGAGCCGCCCGAGTCGGTCGTCGGCCGCCGCGCGCAGCGGCTGCATATCCGGGCGCTGTGCTCGAACCGGCACCTGCCGGCGGTGCTGCCGCTGGCCGGCTCGGACGATTTCGCCATGGTCTCGGACCAGGCGCTGTCCCTGACCTGCGTGAACGGCCCGACGCCGCCGCGCGAGGCGATGACCGAGGTCGAGCGCGGCGGCCCGCACCGCATGCGCCAGGGCGACGTCTATTGGCGGCTGATTTCCTATCTGTCGCTCAACCATTTCGGCCTCGACGACCGTTTCGGCCGCGACGGCGCCGCCAGCCTGCGCGAGATCCTGACGCTGTTCGCGGATGCCTCGGACCATGTGACCGAGGTGCAGATCGCCGGGCTGACCGGGCTGGCGGTACGGCCCATCACCCGCTCGATCCGCCGGCCCGAGGGGATCTTTCCGGCCCGCGGGCTGGAGCTGGTGCTGAGCTTCGACGAAACCGCCTTCGAGGGCAGCGGCATCATCCTGCTGGGCGCCGTGCTGGACCGTTTTATGGCCGAATATGCCAGCATCAACAGCTTCACCCAGACGGTGATCGCCAGCCGCCAGCGCGGCATCCTCAAGCGCTTCCCGCCCCGCACCGGCATGGGGCCGCTGATATGACCGCGCCGGGCTTTCTTGCCCTTCTGCGCCGGCTGGAGCGCGAGGCCGAAGCCAAGCCGCGCATCGGCCGCAGCACAAGGCGCGCGCAGGACATCGCCGATATCGGCCAGGACCCGCGGCTGGCCTTCCCGGCCGAGGATCTGGCCGACGTCCAGACCGAAGGCCCCCGCCCGCGCATCCGTGCGCAGTTCATGGGCTTTTTCGGCCCGCAAGGCGCGCTGCCGCTGAACACGACCGAGGAGGTACTGCGCTGGCAGGACGCGGGCGAGGATGCCTTCGTCGCCTTCGCCGACATGCTGTCGGCGCGGTTCTACCAGCTGTTCTTTCGCGCCTGGTCCGACGCCCATGCCATCACCCAGCACGACCGCCCCGACCAGGACCGTTTCCAGTCCTATGTCGGCGCGGTGGCGGGGATCGGCTCGCCCGCCTTCCGCCAGCACGACGATTTCCCCGACATCGCGCGGCTGCCGCTGGTGCCGGTCTTTGGCGGCCGGGTGCGCAGCGGCGTGCGGCTGCGGCAATTGCTCGACGGCTATTTCGGCTTTCCGGTGACGGTGCAGGAACATGTCGCCAGCTGGCTAGAATTCGAGCCGGACGAGCTGCGCGGCCTGGGCCGCGGCGGGGCGCTGGGGCGCGACAGCTATCTGGGCGCGCGGCTGCAATCGGTGAACGAAAAGATCTGCATCCGGCTGGACCTGCCCGATGCCCCGACCTATCGCAGCTTCCTTCCCGGACAGCCGCGCCATGGCCAGCTGGCGGCGCTGGTCTATTGGTATCTGGGCAAATGCCTGGACGTCGACCTGGCGCTGGCGCTGCCGGCCGACCGCATTCCCGCCGCCACCCTGGGCGGCGATGCCGCCATCGGCTGGCTTGCTGCCATGCGCCCCGAGGGCCTGCCCCAGAGCGGCGCCCCGATTGAAGTCGCCCGTTTCGCGCTTGGCCGCGATGCGGGCCAGCATTCCGCGAAAGGCCATTGATGACCGCGATCACCATCGAGAAATTCGCCGGCAAGATGAACCGGCTGGGCTATGAGGCCTTCCTTCAGGCGATGCGGCAGGCGCGCGGCGACGGCAACCGCAATGTGGAACTGTCGCATTGGCTGTTCCACGCCGTCTCGCAACAGGACGGCGACATTTCCGTCACCCTGCGCGGGTTGGGGATGGACCGGGGCCGGATGCTCAAGGACCTGGGCCGGGCGATGGACGGGTTGCAGAAGAACGTGACCGAGACCCCCGGCATCTCGGAACGGCTGGCGGATGGGCTGAACCACGCCTGGACCTATGCCACGCTGTTCTTCGGCGAGGCGCAGATCAGGACCGGCCACCTGCTGGTCGCGCTGCTCAATGATCCGGTCCTGCGGCGCGAGATCGAGCAATATTCGCCCCTTTTCGCCGAGTTGTCCGCCGAACGCATCGGGTCCGAGGCGCGGACCCTGTGGAAGGAGTCCGAAGAGGAAAACCTGCGCCCGATGGACGGCACCGGCATCGGCGCCAGCGCGCCGGGCCGCGAGGGGCAGGGGGCGGCGACCGCGCTGGGGCGGTTCTCGGTCGACATGACCGCGCAGGCCGCCGATGGCAAGATGGACCCGGTCGTCGGCCGCGACGATGAAATCCGTCAGATCGTCGACGTGCTGATGCGCCGGCGTCAGAACAACCCGATCCTGACCGGCGAGGCCGGCGTCGGCAAGACCGCCGTGGTCGAGGGCTTTGCGCAGAAGCTGGCATCCGGCGAGGTGCCGCCGGCGCTGCGTGGGATGCGGCTGCACATGCTCGACATCGGCGCCATGCAGGCCGGCGCCAGCATGAAGGGCGAATTCGAGCAGCGCCTGCGCTCGGTCATCGATGAGGTGCAAAGCTCAGCCACGCCGATCATCCTGTTCATCGACGAGGCGCATACGCTGGTCGGCGCCGGCGGCGCGGCCGGGACCGGCGACGCCGCGAACCTGCTGAAACCGGCCTTGGCGCGCGGCACCCTGCGCACCATCGGCGCGACGACCTGGGCCGAATACCGCAATTATTTCGAGAAGGACCCGGCGCTGACCCGGCGCTTCCAGCCGATCTCGGTCGATGAGCCCTCGGTCGAGGTCGCCTGCGCGATGATGCGCGGTCTGCTGGCGCCGATGGAGGCGCATCACAAGGTCCGCATCTCGGACGCGGCGCTGGAGGCGGCGGTGAAGCTGTCGGCGCGCTACCTGCCGGCGCGGCAATTGCCCGACAAGGCGGTGTCGCTCTTGGATACCGCCTGCGCCCGCGTCGCGGTCAGCCAAAGCGCCGTCCCCGCCCGCATCGCCGACCTGCGGGCCGAAATCGCCGGGCTGGAAACCGAGATCGCCGCCCGCGAGGCCGAGCGCGACCTGGGCGACGGTGATGCCGCCCGGCTGGGCGAGGCCCGCGCGCGGCTGGACGATTCCCGCGCCAAGCTGACCGATCTGGAAGCCGCCTTTGCCGACGAGAAAACGCTGGTCGAGCAGATCCTGGCCCTGCGCAAGGCGCTGGCGGCACGCGAGGGCGAGGATTTCGACGAGGAAACGCTCCGCACTGAGCTCACTGGCGCCATGGACCAGCTGGGCCAGATCCATGCCGATGAGCGGATGATCTGGCCGCATGTCGACGAGCAGGCGGTGGCCAGCGTCATCAGCGACTGGACCGGCATCCCGGCCGGCCGCATGGTCGCCGACGAATTGCAGGTGGTGCTGGGCCTCTCGGACCTGTTGCGCGCGCGGGTGATCGGACAGGACCAGGGCTTGCAGATGATCGCGCGCCGGGTCGAGACCGCCCGCGCCGGCCTTGGCAACCCGGAAAAGCCCATCGGCGTCTTCATGCTCTGCGGCCCCTCGGGCGTCGGCAAGACCGAGACCGCGCTGGCGCTGGCCGAGGCGCTGTATGGCGGCGAGCAGAACGTCATCACCATCAACATGTCCGAATTCCAGGAGGCGCATTCCGTTTCCCTGCTGAAAGGCGCCCCCCCGGCTATGTCGGCTATGGCGAGGGTGGCCGGCTGACCGAGGCGGTGCGCCGCAAGCCCTATTCCGTCGTGCTGCTGGACGAGATGGAAAAGGCCCACCCGGACGTGCACGAGCTGTTCTTCCAGGTCTTCGACAAGGGCAGGATGGAGGATGGCAACGGCCGCCCGATCAACTTCCGCAACACGCTGATCCTGATGACCTCGAACGTCGGAACCGGGACGATCATGGCCATGGCCCCCGAGGGCACCATCACCGACGAGGAAACCCTGGACGCGAGCCTGAAGGAAGAGCTGCTGGGCACCTTCCCGCCGGCGCTGCTGGGCCGGATCGTGACTGTCCCCTATGTGCCGCTTTCGGCCGAGGTGCTGGCCGGGATCAGCCGCCTCAAACTGGGTTCGGTCGCGCGGCGGATGCGCGACAGCCACGGCGCAAGCCTGACCTGGGACGGTGCGGTGATCGACCATATCGTCGCCGCCTGCCGCGATCCGGACAGCGGCGGCCGGATGATCGACAACATCATTACCAACTCGATCCTGCCCGACCTGTCGCGGCAGGTGCTGTCGCGGATGGTCTCGGGTCAGGCGATGTCGGACGTGACCATTCGCGTGGCAGAGGGCGGTTTCGCCTATGATTTCGCTCGCACATAGACGCTGCTGACGCCGACCAGCGCCTCGGGGCCGATCTCGCGCGACAGGCGGTCGAAAAAGGTCTCGGCCAGTTCGCCCGCCGCCGCGCCGACGGTCTCGGGGCGGCGGGGCGTGGCGACGGCCAGCAGCAGCTGATGCGTGTCGCGCCCGGCGCCGTCGCGGGCCACCGGCACGTCGAAGCGGATGCGCCCGCCCGCGTTCACCAGGAAGCGGCGCAGATCGTGGGTGACGCCGTTGTCGTCGACCAGCAGCAGCGTGACATAGCGCCCGGTCCCGCCCGAGACGGTGCCGCGCAGGCTGTCGCCGCTGGCCACGTCCTGCGATTGCAGGCTGATGCCCAGCGGGAATACCGGATAGCGGGCATCGCGCCGCGCGAAGGCCAGGCCGGGGCATTGCCGCGGGTCCAGCAGCACGGCCTGGCCGGTGACCTCGGTCTCCAGTCCCTGCGTCAAGTCGCGCAGAAGCCTGGGGATCTGCGCGTCGTCCGCGGCCAGCAGGTTCAGCCGGATACCGCCCTCGGCATCCAGCGCCGGCAGCGCCAGCAGGCAGGGTGCGGCCAGCCGGCTGCGGATGCGGTCGAACAGTTCGACCAGACGGGGATCGGCTTCCGCCGCCATTTCGACCGCCCCTCCGTCTTCGGCCGGGGCGGGAAGCTGCGGCACGTCGGCGCCGGCGGTCGGCAACTCGTTGCCGGTCAGCACCGGCGAGGCGGCTTGCGGCAGCGTCTCCGGAGCGGTTTCCTGTGCTGCGGTTCCGGCGCCGCCCTCGGGATCGGCCGGCACCGGGGCGGTGACGGGCCGCAGCACCTCGGCCTGGGGCAAGGCGGCGGACAGGGGCATTGCGGTGATCTGGATCGGCTGGGGCGGCGGCTCGGCGGTCCCCGGCAGCGCCGGACGCCAGAGCAGCACCCCGGCGGCGGCCGCGTGGAACGCCAGCGACAGCCCCGCCGCCAAGGCCCAGCTGCCGCCCGCCGGCCGCTGGCCGATCACGGCGCGAAATCCTTCAGCGTCACCAGCCTGATGTCGTGTCCCGCCAGTTCCGGCCGGCGCAGCACCTGCACCAGCAGGCCCGACGGCGCTCTGCGGTCCATCAGCAGATGCACCGGCCCCGGCACGGATGCCAGCGCGGCGGGCAGCATCTCGGGGCGGACGGGGTCGCCGTCCAGCAGCCAATCCTCGGGCCCGCGCACCTCGAGCACGGGCGAGGGCAGGTTTTCCGGCGACAGCGTCGCGGTGCTGGACAGGTCCAGCGGCGTCTGGACGCGCGGCGCCTGCCCGGCGATCAGGAAATAGAAGATCAGCAGCAGCACGATGTTCACGATTGCCAGCGAGGTATCGACCTGCACCCGCCGGCCATCGCGCGAGGGCAGGTTCAGGCTCATGTCCGGCCCCCCGGCGCCTCGGCGATCTGGACCGAGTCGATGCCGCGCGCCGACAGCATTTCCAGCACGGTGACCACGTCCTGGACCGGCACCTCGGGGCGCAGCACGATCAGCACGTTGCGGGTGCCCTGCGCCGCCAGCGCATCCGCCAGCGCCGCCGCGCGGGGCAGCGCGAATTGCTGGCCCGAGGCGGTGATGCCGTCCGGATTCAGCGTCCAGACGGCGGTGGCGCGGGCCTCGGTGACGGTGATGCCGGCCTGGGGCGCGGCCGCTGTGCCGCCCGGCCCGCCGGTGTCGCGGATGGCGCCGCTGCGCAGCGGCAGCATCGAATAGCTCAGCAGGTTGGCCGAGAGCATGAAGAAGATCAGCAGCTGGAACAGCACGTCCGCCAGCGCGGTCATGGAAAACACCCCGCGCCTGCGCGGGCGGCGGGGCAGGTCCAGGCCCGGCGGGCGGATCAGGGGCCGCGCCAGCTGCATGGCCTAGCGCCCGGGCCGCGCGATCCGGCCGTGGATCGCGGCCGAAACCGCCAGCTCGATCCCCTGCCGCTCGTCCTCGATCCGGCCTTCCAGCCAGGCCGAGACGAAATAGGCCACCAGCGCGATGGCCAGCCCAGCGGCGGTCGTGGTCAGCGCCGTCCAGATGCCTCCGGCCAGCAGCCGCGGGTCCGAGGTCTGCTGGCTCAGCGCCAGGTTGCCGAAGGCGTCGATCATGCCGATGACCGTGCCCAGAAGGCCCAGCATCGGCGCCATCTGCACCACGGCCTCCAAAAGGCGCATGCGGGCGCCCATCTGCACCAGCTCGGCCAGCGCGACCTGACGGGCCAGTTCCTCGCCATAGCCGGGTTCCGCAGGCCGGGCGCGCAGGCCCGACATGGTGGCGCCCAGGACGCGCGCCAGCACGGTGCGGCCGGCCTGGGCCTTGCGCTGCGCCTCGTCCGGGCGGCCGTTCAGCCAGTCGTCCAGGATCGCCTCGGCCAGGCGGTGGCCGCCGACGCCCATGCGCCGGAACTGCATCAGCTTGAAGATCACGACGGTCAGGGTCAGCACCGACAGCCCCGCCAGCGCGGCGAAGACGATCCAGGTGACGAGCGGCAGGTCGGCGAACATCTAAAGACCGAACTCGATGTCGCTGCGGTTGCGGGTGGCCAGCCCGGTCAGGCAGGCCATGCGCTGGTCCGAACCGTCCTGGCCGGTGCATTCCGCCACGTCGTTGACGACGATGCGGCCGATCCCGCCGCAATCCCGGTCGGGCAGGGCGAATTGCACCACCCGGGTCTTGCCCGGCAAAAGCGTGCCGAAGTCCAGGATCGGCAGCCCCTGCACCGTGCCGGCCTTGTCGAAGACCGCCACCTGCCAGGCCGCGCGCTTCAGCCCGGTCTCCAGCGTATTGGTCACCACCAGGGTCAGCTGGCAGGCACCCCCGGCGTCGGCGGCCGCTTTCAGTTCCAGCGTGACCTGTCCTTCGGCGGCCGCGGCTTGAGTGGGTTGAGCCTGCGCGGGCGCGACCGGCGCCGCCAGGGTCGCCAGCAGCAGCGCACCCGCGCACAAGGCAGGGGCCAGGTCTCGCGGAAAGGTTGCGCGCGCTGTCAGGATCGGTTTCATGCTGTTGAAACTCCTTTGCCCTGTCGGGGCTGTAACATGGCTGAAAGCGGTGCTCAATCGGCGCTCGATCAACCCTGCATTGAATTGGCTGGTTCCGGCCTTGCTGGCAATGCCATGGCCTGCGGCCGCGCGGGCCGAGTTGCGGCTGTGCAACCAGTCCTTCGACGTGCTGAACGTGGCCCTGGCCGAGCCCGCGGGCCAGGATTTCGCCACCCGGGGCTGGTGGCGGGTGGCGCCGAACCAATGCGCGACCTTGCAGCGCGAGCCCTTGCGGTCACGCTATTATTACGTCTTCGCGGCCGATGTTTTCGGTAATGAGGTGCTGGCGGGCTCGATTCCGATGTGCGTGGCGCCGCGCCGCTTCCAGATCGCGGGCCAGCGGGACTGCCTGCTGCGCGGCTATCTGGACGCGCGCTTTGCCGAGGTGGACACCCAGGACCGGCCCGACTGGACCGTTTTCGCGACGCCAAGGCCGAATTGAGGCGGGAATGAGGCAAAGGGGCGCATATCTGGCGGGAATCGCGGTGCTGGCCAGCTGGCTGGGCGCCGGGATTGCCGCTGCGCAGGGGCTGGTGATCACGCCCTTGCCCTCGGATCAGGTGATCCCCGCGGCCGAACCGCCCGCCGCCGTCCCGATCCTGCCCCTGTCCGAGCCCGAGCCGCCCGCCCGCGCCGGCCTGCCCCGGCCCTCGATCGTCATCGGCGACCTGGCGGTGCTGGCCGGCTTCGATCCGCGCGGCCCGCTGGGCCTGCCTTTCGCCGTGCGCGAGGCGATCCGCCAGCGCGACGCGGCGCTGTTCGAGCGGCTGCTGGGGCGCGGGGCCTTCGATCCCGACCGGGGCCGGCTGGCCGAGGCGATCCAGACCGAGCTGCGGCGCCTGGACTGCTATGGCGGCGGGATCGACGGCGCCTGGGGCGGCGGTTCGGTGCGCGCGGTGCAGCGCTGGTCGCAGGCGGCCAAGACCGAAGTCGGCGACGACCCCGAAGTGCCGCTGTTCCGCGCCATCGCCCGCAGCGCCGACCTGCGCTGCGCAGCGGCGGTAGCGGTTCCGGTCGCCCCGGCGGCGACCCCGCGCAGCGGCACCGCCCGGGCGGCGCCGGCGCGCGAAAGCCGCTCGGCGCCCGCGGCCGGCCGCACGGTGCAGCAGCCGGCGCCGCCGCGCCAGCCGGCGGTGCGGGAACAGCCCTCGACCGGCCGCCAGATCAACCCGTCGCTGATGGGTTCGGGCCTGTTCCGCTAGGCCATGACCGGCATCGACCCCCGTTTCCGGCAGATGGGCCAGGGCGCGCGCCGGCGCCGGCGCCGCGGTCTGGCCCTGCGCGGCGGCCTGGCGGCGCTGGCCCTGGCGGGTCTGGGGGCATGGCTGTGGCCCAGCCTGCAACCGCGTCTTTCGGCGCTGTGGGCGCCCGAAGCCGAGCCGGCCATGGTGCAGGTCGAATCGCAATTCGACATCGCGCCGATGGTGTCCGGCGACACCTTCACCGACATTCCCGGCGATCCCATCATCATCCCGCCGCCCGAGGACGGCGCTGGCGCCGGCCAGCGGCAACTGCCCGCGCCGCCGGCCCTGGCGGCCTCGGGGCGGGTGCCGGGGCGCGCGGCGCAGCTGCGGCTTCTGGACAGCCCGCTGGTGCCGCAGGACCGGCAGCTGGTGGCGGCGTTGCCCTCGACGCGCGAAGAGTTCGCGCTGTTCCAGGCCGAGCGCGGGCGCGAGCGGCTGATGAATGCCAGCCTGACCGCGCCCGCCGAGGCCGCGCAAGCCGATGCGGGCGTGCTGTTCCTGCGCGATGCCGCGACGCGCCCGCCGCTGTGGCGCGAGATGGTGCTCGAGACCGCCCGCGACATCGGCGCCAAGGCGCTGCTGGCCGAGAACGGCTTCGACGCCGCGACCGCCGCCCGGCTGGACGAGCGGTTGCAGAGCCAGCTGTCGCTGCCCGCGACCCTGCCGCGCGGCACGGTGCTGGCGCTGCGCTGGCGGGCGCGCGATGGCGGGCGCGAGGTGATCCAGCTGTCGCTCTATGGTCCCAAGGGCTATCTGGGTTCGCTGGCGCTGTCGGCGGCGGGGCAGCTGGTGTCCGCGGCCGACGCCTGGGCCGACCAGCCGCTGATGCAGGATGCCATCGCCCGAGCCGAGGGCGCGGCGCCGCAGGGCCGGCAGCGGCTTCTGGACGTGATCTATTCCGCGGCCCTGCGCAGCGACGTACCGCCCGAGGTCATCGGCGAGGCGCTGGCGCTGATGGCGCAGGTCTTCGACCTGGACAGTTTCGCCGATCCCCAGGACCGCCTGACCTTGATCTATGCCGATGCCGCCGCCGCCCGCCCGGGGGCGGTCCTGTTCGTCGGCGTCAGCGGCCCTTCCGGCGACAAGCCCTGCTATGTCGTGCCGGCGCCCGAGGGGTTCGCGTGCCACGCCCCTGGCGCGCGGGTGCGGCAGGCCGATGCGGCGGGGCTGCTGCAGCCGGTGGGCGGCGTTTTGTCGCAGCGCTTCGTGCCGGGCGATGCCGGTGCCGGGCGTGGCCAGGTGGCCTGGACCGCGCCGCAGGGCAGCCCGGTGCTGGCCGTGGCCCCGGGCCGGGTGACGGCGCTGGAAAAGGACACGGTGGAGATCACCCATGCGGGCGGTCTCGTCAGCCGCTACCTGGGCCTCGGGCCGGTCGCGGCCGATCTCGTCCGGGGCGGGGACGTGGTCCGCGGCGCGGTCATCGGCCGGGCCGGCCTGCCCCCCGGCCGCAGCGAGCCGGGACTGGCCTTCCAGCTTTTGCAGGACGGCAAGCCGGTCGATCCGCTGCCCATGCTTGGCGGCGGGGGCGAGGTGCTGGCCTCGGAATCCATCGAGACGCTGATCGGCCATATCATCCGGGTCGAAAGCGGCGGCGACGCGGCGGCCAGGAACCCGCGCTCGACCGCGACCGGGCTGGGGCAGTTCATCGAAGGCACCTGGCTGCGGATGATGCGCAGCTATCGTCCCGACCTGGTGGCGGCCCTGTCGTCGCGCGAACTGCTGGACCTGCGGCTGGACGCGGCGCTGTCGCGGCAGATGGTCCGGCACCTGGCGCAGGAAAACGAGGCCTTCCTGCGCGCCCGCGGCCACCGGATTTCAGCCGGGCGGCTGTATCTGGCGCATTTCCTGGGTCCGGCCGGCGCCGATCTGGCGCTGCGGTCGGATCCCGCGCAATCGGTCGAGGCGGTCATGGGCGGAGCGGTGGTCTCGGCCAACCCCTTCCTGCGGCGCTGGTCGGTGGCGCAGCTCTGCGACTGGGCCGAGCGCAAGATGACCGGCCCGGGCGGCGGCGCACCGATGCTGGCGATGCCCGAGCGTCCGCTGACCGCCGAACTGCGCGCCTTCGTCGCCGAAATGGACCGGATGCGGCGCGAAAGCCGGGGTTGAGCGCGAAAAACGGCCGGCGCGGACGCTGGGGACTTGTATAGCACCGGTGGGCCAAAGTAACCCTGTCGGCATAGGTTTCGCGTTTTCCAGCCCTTTGCAAAAGTGAATTCAGATGCTGCCAGTTTTCCTCTTGCCGATGCGGCGTTTCGCCAGATCCCGCCTTTTCGCCACCACCGCGCTGATCTCGCTGGCGGGTGTGCCGATGCTGCCCGGCGGGGCCAGGGCCGACATGACCCTGGACGTCGACCGTCTCGGCATGGGCTGGTCCTCGTCGAGTCCCATCTGGCTGGACGAGGACGGCGATCACGGCGCGCTGCCCGGGACCGAGACCGGGATCATCGAGGGCGACGCGGATGAGACGCATCAGCTTCGCATCTACGGCACCGTCATGGCGGGCGAATTGAGGCTGAGCGGCGGCAATTTCCGGCTCTATGGAAACACGCTGAGCGCCGGATCCACGACGCTGCGGCTGGCGGCCGAAAACGGGCTGCTGTTCACCATCGACTCGGCCATCGACGGCGATCTCGAAATCCAGGGGCAGGGCGAGGTCTCGCTGTCGCGCCATCACGCCGGCGCCGTCGCAGTCGCCGAAAGCGCCACGCTGCGGCTGCGCTGGAACGCCACCGCGACGGGCGACCTGATCAATGAGGGGTTGGTGTTCCACAACGGCGCCCGGACCGGCAATATCGTCAACAACGGGACGCTCGGCCTTGGCGGTGTGCTGGAAGGCACCTTGACCAACAACAGCTACCTGGGCTTGTACGGTCAGGTGCGGGGTCTGCTTGACAACCACGGAAACACCCAGATCGTGGGGGACAGCGCCGTGCGCGACCTCACCAACCATCTTGATGCCGGTGTTGTGGTGCGGCAGGGCAATAGGCTGGACGTCACCAACAATGTGGCAAACCAGGGCAGCATCGAACTCTTGGGCGAGCTGCGCGGAAACGTGGACAACGCCGCCAGTGCCACCCTGACCATGGTCGGCGGCACGCTGGACGGCGACGTCGCGAACGCGGGCACGCTTCGGGGCAGCGGCACGGTCTCGGGCGAGATCCGGAACACCGGCCGCGTCCTCACCGGCGGCGATCTGACCGTCGGCACGCTGATCAACGACAACCGGGTCACGGTGAATGCCGGCGACCGGCTGCGCAGCACCGACGGCCCGCTGGTGAACAACAGCCAGCTGGGCGTGAACGGCCGGCTCGAGGGCGGGCTGGACAACGCGGCCAGCGGCACAGTGACGATGGGGGCGAACGGCGCCATCGCGGGCGGTGTCACCAACGCCGGCGGCATGGCGATCGCCGGGCAGGTCGCGGGCGTCTTCGACAACAGCGGGTCCGTCACCACGGCGGGCGACGTGCGCGTGGACCAGTTCACCACCACCTATGGCGGCAGCATGACCATCGGCGCCGGCCATACCATGACCGCCGCGCAGCGGCTGGTGAACCGCGGCAATGCCACCATCAACGGCACGCTGGACGGCAACATGCTCAACGGTGTCGGCGGCACCACCGCCCTGGACGGCGGCACCGTCACCGGCTCGCTGCAGAACAACGGCATCCTGAACGCCAACGGCACCGTGGGCGGTGCGCTGGTCAACAGCCGCACGCTGAACCTGACCGGAGACCTGGCGGTCGGCCGGCTGGAGAACGGCGGCACCGCCGATGTCGGCGCCGGCGAACAGCTGACCGCGGAAGAGCGGATCGACAACAGCGGTGCGCTGAACGTCGCCGGGACGGTGACGGTGAACGGCGCGGCGGGCATCCAGAACGATGCCGGCGGCACGGTGACGCTGGACGGGGCCCAGGTGAACGCCAACCTGACCAATCTCGGCACCTTGCTGGTCAATTCCTCGTCGCAGGTGAACGGAGACCTGACCAACCGCAACCAGCTGACGCTCGACGGCAGTGCCGGCGACGTGACGCTGACCGTGGACGGCATCTTCACCAACTCGGGCCGGCTGGACGGCACCAATACCAGCGGCAACCCCTCGGCCATGACCATCGTCGCCGATCTGTTCGCCAACGAGGGCGGCGTGATGAACAACGTCAACGTGATCGGCGACCTGCTGAACCGCACGACGCTGACCTATGACCAGGATTCCTTCCTGGACGGCAACCTGACCAACGACACCAGCGGCGATGTGACGGTCTCGGCCGCGCTGGACGTGCGCGGGCACGACATCGGCAACCGCGGCGATTTCCACATCACCACCGACGCCGATTCCAGCGGGGCGCTGAACAATGTCGGCGCGCTGACCAACGAGGGCGACTTCACCATCGACGCCGGCACCTCGGCCACGGCGCAGCGCGTGGCGAACCGGGACGACGGCGTGATGACCGTCGCCGGCACCCTGACCTCGGCCACCGCGGTCGAGAACGAGGCGACGCTGAACGTCTCGGGCCAGGTGGCGGCGGATCTGGACAATTCGGGCACCACGGTGCTGTCGGGCGGCACGCTGGCCGGGTCGGTGACCAACAGCGGCGGGTTGCAGGGCAACGGCACCGTCACCGGCGCGGTGGCGAACAGCGGCACCCTGGCGATGACCGGGCAGGTGGCGGGGACGGTCGCCAATACCGGCACCATCAACCAGAGCGGCACGCTGACCGTGGCCGGGCTGACCAATGACGAGATCGTCGACATCGCCGCGGGCGGCGTGCTGCGCTCGACCGCGACGGTGCAGAACAACGACCGCATCGCGGTCGCGGGCCAGCTGGACGCCGCGCTTCAGAACAATGCGCCGGGGCGGCTGACGCTGAACGGCGGCACGGTGACCGGCGCGGTCGCCAATGCCGGAGAGATCACCGGCAGCGGCACCATCTCGGGCGCGCTGACCAACAGCGGCACCGCCACGCTGGGCGGCCGGCTGGCGGCGGGCGCGACCAATGCCGCCGGCGGGCGGCTGGTGTCGCAGGGCACGCTCAGCACCGCCTCGCTGACGAACGCGGGCCGGGTCGAGGTCGCCTCGGGCAGCACCCTGCAATCGGATACGGCGGTGCGGAACGCCAACCAGCTTCTGGTCGCCGGCCGGCTGGAGGGCGGGCTGGACAACACCGGCACCACCACCCTGTCGGGCGGCACCGTCGCCGGCGCGGTCACCAGCGCCGGCCGGCTGACCGGCAGCGGCACCATCGACGGCACGCTTGCGAACGCCGGCACCGCCAGCCTGGGCGGCCGGGTGACGGGCAGCGTCACCAACACGGGCACGCTGACCAGCAGCGGCACCCTGCGCGTGGGCGGGCTGGTCAACGACGAGGTGCTGGACGTGGCGGCGGGCAGCACGCTGCAAGGCGACGGCACCATCGTCAACAACGACCGCGCGACGCTGGCCGGGCGGATCGAGGGCACGCTGACCAATGCCGGCAAGACCACGCTGGAGGGCGGCACGCTGGCGGGACGGCTGGCGAACAGCGGCCTGCTGACCGGGACCGGCACCATCGAGGGCACCCTGGCCAATGCCGGCAATGTGGTCATCGCCGGCCGGGTCGACCGGCTGGAGAACACCGGCTCGCTGGGTCTGCGGGGCGATTTGCGCGTCGGCGCGCTGGTCAATGACGCGCTGGCGGTCGTCGCCTCGGGCCAACGGCTGACCACGGACAGCGCCCTGCTCAACAACGCCGGCCGCCTAGTCATCGCGGGCACGCTGGCGGGCGATCTGGACAACCGCGACTCGGCCAGCATCACGCTGGACGGCGGGGTGGTCGAGGGCAACATCGCCAATGCCGGCACGCTGAACGGCGGCGGCCGGGTGACCGGGCAACTGGTCAATACCGGCACCATCACTACCCGCCGCGACCTGAGCATCGGCCAGCTCATCAACCGCGATCTGATCAGCATCGACGAAAGGAGAGGCGTGCTGCGCTCGGACTCGACCGTGCAGAACGAGGCGCGGCTGGCGCTTGCCGGCCGTCTGGAGGCCGATCTGCTGAACCGCGCCTCGGGCCGGGTCGCGCTGGACCGCGGCCGGGTGAACGGCGATATCGGCAACCTCGGCACGCTGACCGGGCAAGGCAGTATCGCCGGCACGCTGGAGAACCAGGGCATCGTCACCTTGGGCGGCAGCGTCGACTCGCTGCGCAACTTCGAAGGCGGCACGCTGGCCGTGGACGGCAGGCTGGCGGTGCATGAGTTCCTGAACGCCGGCACCGCCGCCATCGGCGCCGGGACCCGGCTGAACATGGCCGATCCCGACGGCGCCCCGGCCGCCGCGCAGAACCTGGAAACCGGCGACCTGCAGGTGGATGGCATGCTGGGCGGTGCGCTGGTCAATGCCGGCACGCTGCGCGGGACCGGGACCATCACGGGCGGCGTCCTGAACACCGGCAGCGCCAACTGGGCGGGCCGCATCGGCGGCACCGTCACCAACCGCGCCGACCTGACGCTGGCGGGCGGCGGCACCATCGCCGGCGGGCTGATCAACGAATCGGGCGATTTCGTCAGCCGCGGCACCGCCGCGGTCGAGGGCGGGCTGCGCAACGAATCCGGCGCCACCGCCCGGCTGGTGGCCGGCAGCCGGCTTGTCGCGGCCGGCGGCGTTCTGAACCGGGCGGGGGGCCGCTTCTTCCTGAACGGCGTGCTGCAAGGCGACATGGAAAACCGTGGCGCCCTGAGCCAGGCGGGAACGCTGGAAGGCTCGCTGCTGAGCAACGGGCAAACGGTGCTGGGCGGGACCGTGACCGGCGACCTGATCTATGACGGCGGCACGCTGGAGCTGCGCGACGGCGCCCGCATCGGCCGGGATTTCCGGTTGAACACCGATTATGCGCTGGGTGCCGGCAGCCAGGTTACGGCCGGCCGCACCGTGGTGACCCAGGGCACCACCCTGGCCCTGGCCGGCATGCTGGACGGCGCGATGCTGAACCACGGCCGGGTCGATGTCGCGGGCGACCAGGCCCGGGTCACCGGCACCGTCACCAACAACGGCACCGTGGACATGGGCGACGGCCGCACCTCGGGCGTGCTGCGCGTGGGCGGTCTTGAAGGCGAGGGCACCTATCGGCTGGACCTGAACCTGCGCACCATGACCGCGGACCGCATCACGGTGCTGGGCGGCGCGGCGCGCGGCATCTATCATCTGGAGTTCGACCTGGCCGACCGCGACACCCTGCCCCAGCGCGGGGCGCGGGTGACGCTGATCGACGTGGACGAAAGCTTCGGCAGCCAGAACGATTTCCGCTATACCCGCAGCGATCTGCCGGCCGGGTCCGAACGCATCGTCTATTCGGTCCAGCGCGCCGATCCCAACAACGGCACCGGCGACCTGGAACTGGTCAGCCAGCTGAACCCGGCCATGGGCGCGATCTTCGGCAACGTGGCGCTGGTGCAGTCGCTGATCGGCTCGGTGGTGAACCGTCCGACCAGCCCCTTCGTCACCTCGCTGGCCTATGACGACCCGGAAAAGCCCTGCGGCATCGGCAGCTGGGGCCGCGTCATCGGCGGTCATGCCAATGCCAGCGGCAAGACCGACAACGGCGTCAGCAATGTCGAGACCGAGGTCCATGCCGATTACTACGGCGTCCAGGTCGGCACCGACCTGGCCTGTTTCGACGACCGTTTCGGCGGCTGGAACATGGCCTTCGGGGCGCTGGGGGGCATCAACCGCGGCTCGACCAGCCAGCCGGTCTATGCCATCGACCCCAGGAACGCGCTGGACCTGACCTCGATCCTGACCTCCTACACCTCGACCGATTTCGAGCAGCGCTACGCCGGCATCTATGCCACCGCCACCAAGGGCCGGTTCCAGGCCGACCTGCAATACCGGCTGGAGCGGACGGATTTCACCATCTCGAACGACCCGCTGCCCGGCTATACCGGGCTGGGCCTGGACGAGACCGATTTCTCCAGCGACGCGCAGACGCTCAGCGGTTCGATCAGCTACGGCATCCCGATCGGCGACAGCGGTTGGGCGGTCTTGCCGACCATGGGCTTCGCCTGGTCCAAGCTGTCCACGGATTCGATCCGCTTCGACGAGGATTATACCCTGGTCTTCAAGGACAGCACGCGCAAGATCGGCTTCGCCGGCGCCACCCTGGCCAAGACCTTTGTCGACAACGGACGCAATTCGGCGCTCTACGCCTTTGCGACCGGCACCTGGTACAAGGATTTCGCCGATCCGACGATCTCGCTCTTCGCCTCCGAGGAAAACACCGAGACGCTGACCACCGAGAACCTGGGCTCCTACGGCGAGATCAGCGTCGGCGCGAACTGGATCAAGGTGCTGGGACCGAAAGCGCGCGGGCGCCAGGTCAGCACCGGCGCGCGGATCGACGCCCGTTTCGGCGACCAGCTGGACAGCGTGGGCGTCTCGGGTCAGTTCCGCTGGCAATTCTGACTGGCCTCGGGCCGGGCGCGCGGCTAGCTTGGCCGCGCCGCCGCAAGCAAGACAACAAGGAACGGGAGTTCGCTGACGCATGTCCTGGTTCAGCAAGGTCGCCTGGAAAGAGGGGCTGTTCCTGCAGCCCCAGCATCTGCAGCAGGCCGACCGCTATCACGAGCATCTGGTCCAGGCCCGAACCCGGCTGATCACCCCCTATCCCTGGGGCGTGGGCGAGCTGGTGCTGGACCGCGACCAGGCGCAGCAGGGCATGATCGCGCTGCGCGCCGTGGCCGGGATCATGCCCGACGGCACGCCCTTCGACGCGCCGGGCACCGGGCCGCTGCCGGTGCCGGTGCGCGTGCCGGACGACGCGGCCGGGCAATTCGTCTGGCTGACCCTGCCCGACAGCAGCCCCAACATGCGCGACGCCGCCCCCTATGAGGACGAGGGCGCGACGACCCGCTGGGGCATCGTCACCGAGACGGTCAGCGACAGCGCCTCCTCGGCGCGGATCGAGCAGGTGCTGGAACTGGCCGTGCCGCGGCTTGAGATCGCGATCCGCAAGACCCCGCGCCCCGGCTACCAGAACATCCGCCTGGCCCGCGTGGCCGAGGTGCGCGACGGCGTGGTGACGCTGGACGAGACCTTTCCGCCACCTTCGCTGGTCATCGGCGCGCATCCGCAGGTCATGGGCTATCTGACCCGCGTCATCGGCTGGATCGAGGCGCGGCTGGAAAGCCTGTCGCGCTATGCCACCGACCCCTCGGCCGGGGGGGCTTGCAGGCCAGCGACTATCTGATGCTGATGGCGCTGAACCGCCAGATCGGCGTGTTGCGCCACCTGTCGCGGACGCTGGCCGTGCATCCCGAGCAGCTTTACCGCGAGCTGGTCTCGCTGGCGGGCGAGTTGGCCAGCTTCGACAGCGCCAGCCGCCATGCGCCGGATTACCCGGCCTATGACCACGAAAACCCCAAGGAAAGTTTCGGCGAGATCGTGGCCGACATCCAGCGCCTGCTGTCGCGCGACGTCGGCCGGGCGATCCGGCTGCCCTTGCAGCAGGTGCGGCAGAACTCCTACCTGGCGGCCGTCGCCGACCGCAACCTGTTCCGCGAGGCCACATTCATCATCGAGGTGGAAAGCGCCAAGCCGCTGTCGCAGGTGCAGATGCAGTTCCCCGAACTGTGCAAGGTCGGGCCGAACACCCGCATGTCGGAAATCGTCAACAACAACCTGCCCGGCATCGCGCTGCAGCACCTGCCGAACCCGCCGCGGCAGATCCGGGTGCTGTCCTCGAACGTCTATTTCCGGCTAGAGCGCAACTCGCCGCTGTGGCGCGAGTTCTCGACCGCGACGGCCATCGGCATGCATTTCGCCGGTGACTGGCCGAACCTGAAACTGGAACTGTGGGCGGTGCCCGAGAGGTCGTGATGGCGGGCAAGGACGACGACGGCGACAAGACGGTCTTCGGCGGCCCTCTGCCCGGTCAGAGGCCGCAGGACTGGGCGCGGCCGGCGCCGGGTCCCGACGACGGCCGCACCGCCATCGGCGGGCCGGTGCAGGGTGGCTCGGCCTCGCCCTTCGGTCAGCCGCCGGGCGGCAATCCGGGCTGGGGCAGCCCGCCGGCCGAGGGCCAGACCTGGATCGGCGGCCCCGCGCGCCCGTCCCAGCCGCCGGCGCCGCAGGGCCATCAGGGCTATCCGGGCGGCTGGCAGCCGCCGGGGCAGGGCGGACACAGCCCCTTCGGTCCGGCCGACCCCTCGCAGATCGGGCGGGCGGCGGGGCCGGACCAGCGCGGCTTCTTTCCCGACATCGCCACGCAGCAGGCGCCGCAGAACCGCGTCGCCCCGCGCATCCCGCAGGCGCAGGCGATGCAGGTGCGCGACCTGGGCGCGGCCAGTTCGGCGAACCCGCTGATCGCCTCGGCCGCGCCGCTGCTGATCCTGCTGGGCCGGCTGCGCACCGGCCTGGTCGAATTGCAGGTCGCGCCGCTGATGGAGCATGTCACGCGCGAGATCGACCGGTTCGAGCGCAATGCGCTGTCGCACGGCGTCAACCCGCATGAGGCGCTGGTGGCGAAATACGCGCTGTCCGGCACGGCGGACGACATCGTGCAGAACCTGCCCGGCGCCGACCGCGGCAACTGGCAGCAATATTCCATGGTGGCGCGTTTCTTCCACAAGCGCGATTCCGGCGTCGGTTTCTTTCAAGAGGCCGAGAAGGCGCTTTACGCCTCGGCGCAGAACTACAACCTGCTAGAGCTGATGCTGGTCTGCCTGTCCCTGGGCTTCGAGGGCCAGTTCCGCACCATGCCGAACGGCGCGGCCGAGCTGTCGCGCATCCGCAGCGCCATCTATGAAAGCCTGCGCCGCGTGAATCCGCGCCCGGACGAGGATATTTCCGTGATGTGGACGCCGGTGGTGCAGGGCAGGGCGCGCCGCTTCGGCGCCATCCCGGTGCCGGCGGTGGCGGGCATCGCCGCCGTGGCGCTGGTCGCCGCCTTTGCCACGCTGCTGACGCTGATCAACCGCGACGCCGCCGTCGCGGCCGAGGATCTGCGCGGCGTGGCGCTGGACGCGCCGGCGATCCAGATCGACCGCACCCCGGGCGCGGTCTATGTCGCCGAGATCCCGCAGCTGCAACGCATCCGCGACGCCTTCGCGGCCGAGATCGCGGACGGCCGCGTCGGCGTCGAGGCCAAGGGCGACTATATCGCCATCCGCGTCGGCAATCTGCAGCTGTTCGACCTGGGCTCGGTCACGGTGAAACCGGGCTTCGCCGACCTGGCCACCCGCATCGCCGAGGTGCTGAATGCCGAACCCGGCCCGATCCTGATCGAGGGCCATACCGACAACGTGCCCGTTTCGGGCCGGGGCCGGTTCAAGGACAATTACCAGATCTCGGCCGCCCGGGCCGAGGGCGTGGCCGAGGTGCTGAAACCTCTGCTGAAAGACCCAGCCCGCGTGACGACCGAGGGAAGGGGCGAGGACGATCCTGTCGCCGACAATGCCAAGCCCGAGGGCCGGGACGCCAACCGCCGGGTCGAGATCATGCTGGCGCGCGAAGGCACCTATGATGCCCCCGCCCCGCAGGAGGCCGCGAATTGAGACTGCTAGGCATCTATGTCCCGACCCCGCGCTGGAGCAAGCATGGCTGGTGGCGCTGGACCGTCACCCTGCTGGGCATCGCGGCGCTGTGCGCGGCGGTCTGGATCGGCGGGCCGATGACCGGCTGGGGGCCCTTGGCCTCGGTCTTCTGGCGGGGTCTGGTCGTCGGGCTGATCCTGGCCGCGACGCTGACGGTGCTGCTGGTGCGCTGGCGCCGCCGCGTTCGCGCCGCCCGCGCCATCGAGCAGGCGCTGGTCCCGCCCGAGCCCGAGGGCGACGGCAAGGCGCTGGCCGAGAAGATGTCCGAAGCCCTGGCGGTGCTGAAGAAATCCGGCGGCGCGGCCTCGCTTTACGACCTGCCCTGGTATGTCATCATCGGCCCGCCCGGCGCCGGCAAGACCACGGCGCTGGCGAATTCCGGCCTGGATTTCCCGCTGGCGCAGACCCAGGCGATCAGCGGCTTCGGCGGCACAAGGAACATGGATTTCTGGTTTGCCGAGGATGCGGTACTGATCGATACCGCCGGGCGCTATACCACGCAGGACAGCGACAAGGTGGCCGACAAGGCCAGCTGGGACGCCTTCCTGGACCTCTTGAAGCGCACCCGCCCGAACCGGCCGATCAACGGCGTGATCCTGTCCTTCTCGGTCGAGGACATGATGCAGCAGGACGCCGCCACGCTGCAATCCCATGCCGAGACGGTGCGCGCCCGGCTGGCGGAACTGCATGAGCATCTGAAGATCGACTTCCCGGTCTATGTGATGTTCACCAAGGCCGACCTGATCGCCGGTTTCCGCGAATATTTCAGCAGCTTCAGCCTGAACCGCCGCAAGCTGGTCTGGGGCGTGACCTTCCAGACCGCCGACCGCAAGGCGATCACCCACGAAGCCGTGCCGGCCGAGTTCGACCGCCTGGTCTCGCGCCTGTCGGACGAGATCATCGACCGGCTGTCCGAGGAACCCGACGGCGTCGCCCGCATCGCCATCTTCGGCTTGCCGGGACAGATGGCCCTGTTGCGCGACAGCGTCGCCGCCTTCCTGCGCAAGGTGTTCGAGCCGACACGCTACAAGACCAACGCCATCCTGCGCGGCTTCTACTTCACCTCGGGCACGCAAGAGGGCACGCCCATCGACCAGGTGCTGGGCGCGATCCAAGAGCCGGGCATGGGCATCGGCTCGGGCTTCATGTCGGGGCGCGGCAAAAGCTTCTTCATCCACGACCTGCTGCGCGGGGTGGTGTTCCCGGAACAGGGCTGGGTCTCGCATGACCGCAAGGCGGTGCGCCGCGCCTTCGTGCTGCGCAGCGTGGCCCTGGCGGCCATCGCGGTTCTGACGCTGGGCGCCGGCACCGCCATCGGCGTCAGCTACTGGAAGAATCGCGAACTGGTCCGCACCGCCGAGGCCGAGACCACCAACTGGCGCCGCGCCGCCGCCGAGGAATTGCAGCGCGACGTGATCGACGACCCGGACCTGACGCCGGTGCTGCCGCTGCTGAACGACCTTGCCTCGATGCCCGCCGGCTATGGCGACAGCGAGGAACCCAGTCTGTGGGAAGGCTTCGGCCTGTCCCAGCGCGACCGGCTGAACAAGGTCGCGACCGACAGCTACTCGAACGCGCTGGAACGGATGCTGCGCCCGCGGCTGATCCTGGACCTGGAACGGCGGATGCCCGAGATCATCGCCTCGGGCGAGATGACCGAGATCTATCGCGCGCTGAAGGTCTATCTGCTGCTCGGCAAGCAGGGCGAGACGACCGACGACCCGGCCATCGAGGCCTGGTTCGCGCAAAGCTGGCGACAGGATTATCCGGGCCGCGCGGGCCTTGAGATGATCGACCAGCTTTCCGGGCACCTGAAGGCCATGCTGGCGCTGGACGACCGCCGCGACCTGCTGGTGACGCTGGACCAGACCACGGTGGAGAAGGCGCGGGCGGCGATCTCGCAGCTGCCGCTGGACGAACAGGCCTATGCCATCATCAAGGACGGCGCCGTCGCCGCCGGCCTGACCGACTGGGCGCTGGTGCAGGCGGCGGGCGGCAATGCCGCGACGCAGGTCTTTGCCGCCCGCGACGGCAGCGACATCGCGGCCATGACCGTGCCGGGGCTTTATACCTACGAAGGTTTCTGGAGCTATTTCTACGACCAGCTCGCCGTGGTGGGCGAGGAATTGCGCCGCGACCAGTGGGTGCTGGGCGATTACGCCAATTCCAACGAGATCGAGGGCCGGCTGGCGCGGCTGGACCGCGACCTGCTGGATCGTTACCGCGGCGAATTCATCGCCGCCTGGAACACGGTTCTGGACAACCTGACACTGGCCTCGATGGTGGCGGACAAGCCGCAATATGCGGCGCTGGGGACGGCGGCGCAGGCGCAGAACTCGCCCATCCTGGAACTGGTCAAGTCGATCGCCGACCAGACCCAGCTGACCCGCGAATACGAGCAGCTGGACGGCGAGTTGCCGGCATCTGATGCGGCGGCCGGCGACAGCGGCGGCGGCGGCATGGCCGATGCCATCGGCAAGCAGATCGCCTCGCGCGCGCAGTCGCGCAGCACGGGCGTGCAGCGCATCCTGATGGACGCCGCGATGCAGAAGCAGGGCAAGGGCGCGCGCCGTGCCGGGGCCGCGGCCGAAGAGAAGCAGAACAGCGTCACCGCCCCCATCGAGGCCATCGCGAAAGCCTTCGAGAACTGGCAGCTTCTGGTTGCGGGCGAGCCGGGCAAGCGGCCCATCGACACGCTGCTGGGCAACCTGGGCGCGGTCTGGGAAAACCTGCGCCTGGCCGAGCACAACCCCGACCAGTCGGCGGCCGCGCTGCCGACACTGCTGAATTCGCTGACGCAGTACAATTCGCAGCTGCCCGACCCGCTGGCGCGCATGGTGACCAAGGCCGAGGGCGATTTTCGCTCGGGCGCCTCGGATGCCTCCATCGAGGTGATGAACCGGGCGCTGACCGACCGCATTACCTTCATGTGCCGCGACACCATCGCGCCGGCCTATCCCTTCGGCAGCGGCGCGCGCAGCCTGTCCATCGACAATTTCGCCCGCTTCTTCGGCCCGGGGGGCGAGATGGACAAGTATTTCACCGAATACCTGGAGCCCTATGTCGAGCGCACGCCCGAGGGCCTGACCTGGCGCGCCGACAAGGAGATCACGCAGCGCCTTTCGACCGCCACCCTGCGCCAGTTCGAGCGGGCCGAGCGCATCCGCCGCGCCTTTTTCGCCGGCGGCGGCACCAGCCCTTCGGTCGAGATCACCGTAGCCCAGGTCGATGCGCATCCGACCGTGCGCTCGGCGATCCTGGCGATCAACGACACCGTGGTCGAGACCGCGACCGGCTCGATGCCGCGCACCGTGGTCTGGCCGGGGGCGGGCAAGTCCACGATCCTGCAACTGTCGCCGCCGTTGGAACGCGACTCGGTGCTGCGGTTCGAGGGCAGCTCCTGGACCTTCATGCAGTTCCTGGCCGCCGCCCGCTACAAGGAGCAGCGCGGCGACACGCTGCGCGCCACCTTCATGCTGGGCGGGCGCAACATCACCTACGACTTCACCATCAACGCGGTGGCGAACCCCTTCACCATGGCCGAGATCAAGGATTTCCAATGCCCGCAGAGCATCGACTGAGTGCCGGCGCGGCAGGGCTTTACGGCAAGCATCCGGGCTTCGGCGATTTCATTTCGGCCGGACTGGCCGAGGCATGGCCCGCCTTTGCGGACTGGGCGCAGGCGAGTCTGGGGCTATGGCGCGACGCGGCCGGGCCGGACTGGCAGGCACGCTTCGACGCGGCGCCTGTGGTGGGGTTCTGGATCGGCCCGGCGCTGATCGGGGCGGGCCAGGCGCTGCGCGGCGTCATGGCGCCGTCGCGCGACCGCAGCGGCCGGCGCTTTCCGCTGGCCCTGGCGCAGGCGGGCGGGACGCCGCCGGTTCTGGACACGGCGCAGGATTTCCACCGCGCCGCGGGGCAGGCGCTGGCCGCGCTGCTGGCGGCGGACGGTTTCGAGCCGCGCGAGGCGGCGCAGGCGCTGGACCTGCCCGCGCCCGGCACGCCGGCGCCGGACTGGCCCGGCTTCTGGGCCGGCAACCCGGCGCTGCCGCCCCAGCAATTGCTGGGGCAGCTGGCTGTCGCCGACCACGCCCACGCCACGGCCGCGCGCAGCTATTGGTGGTTCGGCGAGGGCGAGGCCGGACCCTCGGGCGTGCTCTGCTGCCAGGGCTGGCCCACCCCGCCGAGCTGGGCTGGCTCATCGCCCATGGCGCCGCCCGCGAGGTCGAGGCATGAACGGCGACCGGCCCGGCTTTCACTATGATTTCGCGGCGCTGACCGACTGCGGTCGCCTGCGCGACCAGAACGAGGACAGCGTCATCGCCCTGCCCGAGTTCGGGCTCTGGGCCGTTGCCGACGGCATGGGCGGCCATGCGGCGGGCGAGGTCGCCAGCGGCATCATCGTCGAGGAACTGGCCTCGACCGGCGTCGCGGTCAGCGCCCAGGACCAGCGCGCCCGCGTCATCGCCCGCATCGACCGCGCCAATCGCCGCATCCTGGACCACGCAGGCCGCAACGGCGCCCGCGGCGCCGGCTCGACGGTGGCGGCGCTGCTGCTGCACGAAACCGAACTGGCCTGCGTCTGGGCCGGCGACAGCCGAGTCTATCTGCTGCGCGACGGCCGGCTGACGCGGCTGACCCGCGACCACAGCGAGGTGGCGCTGCTGATCGCCGCCGGCCGCATGACCGAGGCCGAGGCCCGCGCCTCGTCGCGCCGCAATGTCATCACCCGCGCCATCGGCGTCGGCGACCATGCCGAACCCGAGGTGGTGACCGGCCTGGCCCAGGACCGCGACCGCTTCCTGATCTGCTCGGACGGGTTGACCGAACATTTCCAGGACGGCGAGATCGCGCAGTTCCTGGGCCAGGCCGGCCGCGCCGCCAGCGTCGCCTCGGGGCTGATCGGCGAGACGCTGGCCCGGGGCGCGCGCGACAATGTCAGCGTGGTGGTGGTCGATTGCGCCGCGGTTCCGGCCCCGGCCGAGGACATGGGCTGACCATGCCGGACACCGAACCAGGCCCCGAAACGCCGACGCCACGGGCCGCGCAGGGCGAGGCTGCGCCCGAACCGACGGTGATGGCGCCAGCCGACCCGACCGTCGTCGCCGGCGCGGGCGCTGCCGCCCCCGAGCTGCTGCTGGTCGAGCGCGGCACGCTGATCAACAACAATTACCGCATCCTCGACCTCGTCAGCGCCGGCGGCATGGGCGAGGTCTATCGCGCCGAGAACGTCTTCACCGGCGACCCGGTGGCGGTCAAGGTCATCCTGCCCGGGCTGGCGGGCGATCAGGCGGTGCTGGACATGTTCCGGCGCGAGGCCCGCGTTCTGGTGCAGCTGCGCGACGATTCGATCGTGCGCTATCACAATTTCATCCTCGACCCCGGCCTGGGCCGCTATTGCCTGATCATGGAATTCGTCGAGGGCCGGCACCTGGGCGAGCGGCTGAAATGCGGCGGTCCGCTGCCCGAGGCCGAAACACTGGCCCTGATGCGCCGCGTCGGCGCCGGGCTGATGCGCGCGCATGAGCGCGGGGTGACCCATCGCGACCTGTCCCCCGACAACGTCATCCTGCGCGACGACCGCATCGACGAAGCGGTGCTGATCGATTTCGGCATCGCCCGCTCGACCGAGCTGGGCGACGGGCTGGCGGGGCGTTTCGCCGGCAAGTTCAAGTATATCGCCCCCGAGCAGCTGGGCCATTGGGGCGGCGAGATCGGGCCGCCCACCGATGTCTATGGGCTGGGGCTGCTGATCGCGGCGGTGGCGCGCGGCAAGGCGCTGGACATGGGCGATTCCGTGGTCTCGGCTTCGGCGGCGCGGCAGCAGATCCCGGACCTGGACGGCATTTCGCACCGGCTGTTCCCGCTGTTGCAGCACATGCTCGAGCCCGATCCGGCCCGGAGGCCGCCGGACATGGGCGCGGTGCTGCGGATGCTGGACGACCCCTCGCTGATCCCGTCGCGCTATCGGCTGCCGCTGTGGCAGCAGGCGGTGCCGGATGCGCCGGCCGAAGAGGGCCCCACCGGCAGTTTCGGCATCGGCTCGGGCCTGGCCGGGCCGGGGGAATCGGCCAGCCCCTTCGGTGGCCCGGCGCCGTCGCCGGCCCCCGCTGCGCCGGCCGAGACCGCCCCGGTGCGGCGGCACTGGCCGCTGATCGGCGGTGCGGCGGTGCTGTCGGCGGGGATCGCGGTCCTCGGTTGGGTGCTGATGAACCCGGGCCCGCCCGCGGCCGAGCCCTCGGCCGCCGCCGAACCGGCCCGTGCCGAGTTGCCGCCTCGCGACACCTCGACCCGCGAGGGCTTCCTGGCCGAGCAGCCGCTGCCGGGCTGCGCCTTGGCCGAGCGCATCGCGGCAGGTCCGAACGCCGGTCAGCTCCAGTTTCTCGGCCGCGACGACCTGCGCCCGGACTCGGTGGTTGCGGCCTATGGCACGCGCTTCGGGGTCAGCCCCTCGGTCCAGCACAGCGAGGTCGGCGCGGCGCAATGCCCGGTCCTCGACTTCCTGCGCGAGATCGCGGGCCGCCCGGCACCGCCGGTTCTGCTGGAAGCCGCGGCCAATGCCGCCGATGCGCAGCTGCAGGTCCGCGGCACGGTCGATGCGGGCCAGGGCCGCAACCTGTGGCTGCTGATCGTGCCGCCCTCGGGCGAGGTCTACGACCTGTCCTCGCAGCTGGATGCGGCGGCGGAACCGGTGCGGCGCTTCGGCTTTGCGCTGGCGCAGGACGGGCAGGGGCAGCACCCCTATCTGCTGATCGCCCTGGCCACGGATACGCCGCTGGCGGCGGCGGCGGCCTCGCCCTCGGGCGTGCCGGCGGCGCAGATCCTGCCGGCGGTGCTGGACGAATTGCGCGCTTCGGGCGCGGCGCCCGCGGCGGCAGTCTTGCCCATCGCCGCACCCTGAGCGGGTCCGGCGGGAAGGCCGCTGGACCTAGTGGCGGAGGTCGCTCTGGATCCGAACGAATTCGGTTGGAAAAGGGGACAGATCGGCCGAAGGCGGATCTTTCTTTTTCCTGTCCCGAATGGATGCGCGGCGTTTTTTAGCAACCTGCCCAGGCATTTGCGTGAATTGGGAATCGTAGGTGTTTCCCTGACCTGCCTGATTGCGATCCTGCCCGTCCGAGGATCGCATGGGATCTCTTCCCCGCCAAATGCTGGAACGTCTTCATGGCTGCCCGACGCGATTATAGTCAGATGCAGATCGCTTCAGCCCCGGACCACGGGCCGGCGCACCAGCGGTTCCTGGCTGCGCTGTTCGGCCCGCTGCAAGGCGTCGGCGAGTGCGTCGGCATCGGCGTCACGCCACCGCGTCTCGTCGGCGATGAAGCCCAGTTCGGCCAGGCGCCTGGCCAGGCGCGGCTGGTCGATCTCGCCCCAGGTGGTGTGATTGGGGGTCTTCTGGCGCTCGGGCATCCAGTCGGCGACGAGCGCGTCCACGACCTCGGGCGCGCGGCCGGTGAAACCGGCCAGATGGGCGGCGATATGCTGCCAGGCCGGGTGGTTGCGCCGCAGCAGGATGCAGGCCTGCTGCCAGGGCGCGGCGACGAAGCCCAGCATGTGGAAGGCCGAGCTGTCCAGCCCGACGATGCGGCGGGCGCCCTTGAAGATCGACAGCTGTTCGCGGATCGACAGCTTTTCCGGGTAGATGGCGGTATAGCCCTGGGCGGCGAGGTTGTCCTCGACCAGCTGCTCGTTGATGATGCCGCCCTTGCCGCTGAAGCGGGTGCGCGAGATGTAGACGTTCTCGATGCCGCCCGCCGGGATGTCGCGGAACGCCTCGCGGATGAAGGCGCGGAACGCCGGCGTCCCGGCCGAGATTTCGCCCAGCCCGAAGCCCTGGCCGGGGACCAGAAGGTCTTCGACCTCGGTCGGCGCGCGCAGGATCCGGACCGGCAGGTCGGGCAGCGTCAGCGCGATCAGCTCTTGCTGGTAAGCGACGAAATCGCGTAGCCGGCTGTGTCGGGGAGTGAAGATCACGCTTTCGGCGCCGGAGGTTTTCGCGGCCCAGAGACGGGACAGCGTCTCGACCAGGAAATGCCCGAAATGGCCGAAATAGACCCCGCCCCACAGGTGTCGTCCCGGCAGGCGCGCGGTGGGGACGGGGGCGGCGGCCAGCGGTTGCGTGACCCGCAGGCCGTCGCGCCAGGTCGCCGCCTGAGGCACGTCGCCGCCGCACCAGAGGCCGGGGCTGTCCTGATGCGTCTCGGCCGGGCAGACGGTGGCCTCGCGCAGATGCAGGATGTCACGGGACCATCCGCTGTCGGGAAGGGGGGCGCTGATCATGGTGAACTCGTTGATCTGTAACCTTTCCCTTTCGTCTGACCATGCGCGCCCCGCGTCTGGCAAGCCACAGCGGCCGGCAGCGGTGCATCACGGGCTTGGGCGGCGGTGACCAATGTTCCGTCCGGGAACCGGAATAGCGGCAAGGTCGGGAAATGGTTCCGCCGGGCAGCACAAATCAGGAACGAAACCCGCATCCCGCCCGGCGCGCCGGCCGGGTAACCAGGATTCCTGTTTTCCCGGCGCGGGGCCGTTCCGTGTCCCCGCGGTTACGGTGGCGGCTCTCTGCTCACATTTCCTTGAGCTTCGGAATCGCCGGACCCGGCCTTGATCTTGCTGCGGGTCGTGGGCCGGGTCGGCTTTCCGCGGGCGGCGGCCGGTGCGGGATGTTTTCCCTGGATCCGGCATGGACCCATGGCCGGCGTCCCTGGACGTCGCCGGGGCGGCGCCGGCGATTCCGGGGTCGCATCGGGTTCCGATTGCGCTAGGCTGACCGCATCAGACGCCTGGGTCGCAGATGGAGGGCATGGACATGGCAGAACAGGGTATCCGCAGGACCGCCGGACGCGGCCGGCTTTACGACAGCATCCTCGACACGGTCGGCGACACGCCGGTCGTCCGCATCAACCACCTCGGGCCCGAGGGGGTGCGGATTTACGTCAAGGCCGAGTTCTTCAACCCCGCCGCCTCTGTCAAGGACCGGCTGGCGCTGAACATCATCGAGGCGGCGGAGCGCTCGGGCGCCTTGAAGCCCGGCCAGACCGTGGTCGAGGCGACCAGCGGCAACACCGGCATCGGCCTGGCGATGGTCTGTGCGCAGAAGGGCTATCCGCTGGTGGTGACCATGGCCGAGAGCTTTTCGGTCGAGCGGCGGCGGCTGATGCGGATGCTGGGCGCCAAGGTGGTGCTGACGCCCAAGGCCGAAAAGGGCGTGGGCATGTACAACAAGGCGGTGGAGCTGGCGAAACAGCACGGCTGGTTCCTGGCGCATCAGTTCGAGACCCCGGCCAATGCCGACATCCACGAAGCCACCACCGCGCAGGAGATCCTGGGCGATTTCCAGGGCGATAGGCTGGATTACGTGGTGACCGGCTATGGCACCGGCGGCACTGCGGCCGGGCTGGCCCGCGTGTTGCGCCGTGAGCGGCCCGATACGAAGATCGTCCTGACCGAGCCGGCCAATGCCGCGCTGGTGGCGAGCGGCATCGCGCAGGAGCGGACGGCCGACGGCTCGCCCGCCGTCAGTCACCCAGCCTTCGAGCCGCATCCGATCCAGGGCTGGACTCCGGACTTCATCCCGCTGGTGCTGCAGGAGGCGCTGGACAGTGGCGGTTATGACCAGCTGATCCCGGTGCCGGGCGCCGAGGGCATGGAATGGGCGCGCAAGCTGGCCGCGCGCGAGGGCATCCTGACCGGGATCTCGGGCGGCTCGACCTTCGCGGTGGCGATGCGGATCGCCGAACAGGCCGGACCGGGCACGGTGATCCTGGCCATGCTGCCCGATACCGGCGAGCGGTACCTGTCGACACCGCTGTTTCAGGACATTCCCGAGGGCATGGACGAGGCCGAGACGGCGCTGTCGCATTCGACGCCGGGCTATCGGATGGGTTGAGGCGGCGGGACGGGGGGCTTTGCCCCCCGCGCCTGATGCACCCCTCGACGGGGTGCGTCAGGCGCTCCCCCCAGGATATTTGGGCACAAAAGAAGCCCTGGACTCAGGACGCCTTGCGGGCGCCGGGAAACTCGATGTTGATTTCCAGGCTCGACAGGTCGTCGCTGCGTTCCAGCTTGATGTCGACGGCATCGCGATCGACGTCCATGTGGCGGCGCACCACCTCGAGGATGTCGCGCTGCAGGAGCGGCAGGAAGTCCGGGCCGGAGTTGCTGGTGCGTTCATGCGCGAGCAGGATCTGCAGCCGCTCCTTGGCGGTCTGCGCCGAACTGGGTTTGCGCGGGCGGAGCGAGAAACCGAACATCTCAGGCCGTCCGTCCCAGCAGCCGCTGGAAGAAGCCGCGCCGCTGTTCTCCGGGGTTGACCCGCATCTCGATCTGTTCGCCGACCAGCCGGCCGACGGCGTCCATATAGGCCTTGCCGGCGGGCGATCTCTCGTCCAGCGACACCGGCGTGCCCTCGTTCGAGGCCTTCAGCACCGAGCTGCTTTCCGGGATGATGCCCAGCAGCGGGATGGCGAGGATTTCCAGCACGTCCTGCACGCCCATCATCTCGCCATTGGCCGAGCGGGCCTGGTCGAAGCGGGTCAGCAGAAGCTGCGCCTTGACCGCGCTGCCGTCGCCCTTTTCGGCGAGGAAGGTCTTGGAGTTCAACAGCCCCAGCACCCGGTCGCTGTCGCGCACCGAGGACACTTCGGGGTTGGTGACCACCACCGCCTCGTCGGCGTAATACATCGCCAGATGCGCGCCGCGCTCGATCCCTGCCGGGCTGTCGCAGACGATATAGTCGAATTCCTCGCGCAGCTCGTCCAGCACCGCCTTGACGCCCTCGGTGGTCAGCGCGTCCTTGTCGCGGGTCTGCGAGGTCGGCAGGACGTGGAGATTCTCCAGCCGCCGGTCCTTGATCAGCGCCTGCTTCAGCTTGGCGTCGCCCTGGATCACGTTGATGAAGTCGAAGACCACCCGGCGTTCGCAGCCCATGATCATGTCGAGGTTGCGCAGGCCCACGTCGAAATCGATCACGACCGTCTTGTGTCCACGCATGGCGAGGCCCGCCGCGATGGCGGCCGAGGAGGTCGTCTTGCCGACGCCGCCCTTGCCCGAGGTGACAACGATAACCTTGCTCACGAGCGTTTCCTTTCGATCAGGGTCATTTCAGCGATTCGATGCACAGTTTCTCGCCGTCCAGCCAGACCTGCACATTGTCGCGGGGGGTGTCGGGGCCCAGATTCTCGCTGGTGCGATAGAGGCCGGCGATGGCCAGCAGCTCGGCGTCGAGCGCGTGGCAGAAGATGCGGGCCGAGGTGTCGCCGTTGACGCCGGCCAGCGCCCGGCCGCGCAGCCGGCCGTAGATGTGGATGTTGCCGGTGGCGATGACCTCGGCGCCCGAGCTGACCGAGCCGACGACCACCAGGTCGCCGCGGTCGGCGAAGATCATCTGTCCCGAGCGCACCGGCTGCGTCACCATTTTCGTGGCCTGCGGGACCTCGCGCACCGGCGGCGGTTCCGGCCGGCTGCCCTGGCGCGAGACGCGCTCCAGTGCCGCGTCGCGCCCGCCAGGCAGCGAGATCAGCCCCGCAGCCGCCGCGGCCTCGGCCTGCGCCGCCGTGCCGCTTTGCACGCCGAAGACCGACAGGTTGCGCGCGCGCAGGCCGTCCGCCAGCCGCAGGATCGCGTCCACGCCGTCCAGCCCCTCGGCCTGTTCCAGGTCGATGACCAGCGGCGCGTTGTCGAAGAACAGCGGCACCTGCGCCAGCCGCGCATCCAGCGCGTCGAAGAAGCCGGCATCCGGCCGGCCGACCAGATGCAGCGCCACCGCCGTGAACGAGCGGCCGCGGATCTGTAAAGGCTTCAGGGTCGCGACCTTCTGCGTCGCGCTCTTGCCGGGGTGCATTCTGATCTGCTCGGTTTCTGGTCGATTCTGGCTGCGCCCTTAGTCCGGGGCGCTTAGAGCTGCCTTCCTAATACGTCGCGGCGCCTGCGTCCATGCAGGTTCTGCCGCGCCGCCCGATTTCGGCAGAGACACGCCGGCCGGGCACGGGTCTGGGCGGGAATCCGGCAGGGCCGGGCCGCTCTTCCCCCTTGCCTCGGCCGCGCTTGTGCCGTCACCCTGAACCGGTGCGGGTCCGCGCGCGGGCAGGAAGGGGAATCGGCGCCATGCCAAGAAAGACCAGGAAATACGTCGTCGTCCCCGAGGACAACGTCTTCAACGACGGCATGGAGACTTCGAGCTTCCGGCTGTTCCGCAGCATGCACCGCCGGCTTTTCGGCGGCCGCGGCGGCGGCCGCGCCGTCGCCAGCAGCGCCGCCCATGGTGCGGAACGGGGCGACCTGTCGCCGACCCGGCCGCCGCTGCGCATCCTGGAGACCGAGGCAGGCCGCATCCGGCTGCTCGATTCCATCGGCGAGGACGAGGCCTCGCTGGTCAGGATGACGCCCGAACAGGCCTTCGTGCTGCAACGCGCCTATCCCGGGCTCCGCATCCGGCCCGAGCTGCGGTTGTATCCGCTGCGTTTCGGCCAGGTGAACATCATCCGCCAGCAGGCCAAGCCCGCGGCCTTCCGGTCGGAGAAAACGCTGGCGCTGCGCTGCGTCGATGTCGAAAGCGGCCGGCCGGTGGCGGATGCGCCGGTGGTCGTGGTTCTGAACCGGCGCCGGGGCTTCGGCATTTCCGAGGTCAGGACCGACGCGCAGGGCCGATTCAGCACCGCGCTACCGGCCGGGCAGGCCAGCATCGACGCTATCATCTGCGCGCCGCTGGCCGGCTATTGGCCCGGAGGCGTCGAGGACGTGCCGGTCGCGGCCGAGGGCGAGACCGAGGTGGTGCTGTCCCTGACCCCCATCGCCGCCGATTTCCCCGATGCGCTGGCGCGCATGGTGGCGCCTGCCCGCCGGGGCGACGGCAAGGGGGTCCGGGTGGCGGTGATCGACACCGGCACCGACCCCGCCCCCGGGCTGGACCTGGCCGGCGGGCTGAACACCACCGGGACCGAGCCGGCGGACGAATGGTTCGGCAACGGCACCGGCCACGGCACCCATGTCGCCGGCATCGTCGCCCGCATCGCGCCCGAGGTCCGGCTGCACGCCTATCGCGTCTTCGAAAAGGGCGACGGCGGCGCCAGCGAATTCGCCATCGCCCGCGCCATCCGCCAGGCGGTCGAGGACGGCTGCGACATCGTCAACATGAGCCTGGGCCAGTCCTCGGAACCGATCTCGATCTCGCGCGAGGTGCGGCGGGCGCGGGCCATGGGCGTGGTCTGCGTGGCGGCGACGGGCAACGACGGCATGGCGCCGGTGTCCTATCCGGCGCGCTCGGCGGCGGTGCTGGGCGTTTCGGCCGGGGGCGTGCTGGACGCCTGGCCCGAAGGGGCGATCACCGGGCGCAACGTCGCCGCCAAGCCCAGGCCGGTCGGCGAGCGCTTCTTTGCCCGATTCAGCAATATCGGCCCCGAAGTGGACTTTATCGGGCCGGGCGTCGGTATTATATCTTGGGTCGATGCCAATGCGCAGGGGGTGATGGACGGCACCTCGATGGCCTGCCCGGCGGTGAGCGGGCTGATCGCCCGGCTGCTGTCGCGAAACCCGGCGCTGATGTCGGCCGAACGGAACCAGCAACGCTCGGACGACATCATACGGATGGCGAGTGAACATGCGAAGCCGATCGGATTCGGCAAGGACTATGAAGGCGCTGGACTGATCGAATAGGTTTTGGCGATGAACATGGAACGCAAACGGAATGAATGCTTCGTGCTGGTCTATTCCGACGACCGCGACCCCTCGCGCGAGGAAACGGCCCAGGTCCTCGACCAGTTGAAGCCGCTTCCGGCCGAGGAGGTGATTCCCGGCACGATTCGCGTCACAGGCCCCCGGCGCGAGGTCGAGAAATGCACCGGCGCCCTGGCGCATTGGCGGCTGTCACGCGAAAAGGTGTTCCGCCTGAACCCGCCCTACAAGGCGATGCGCTGACCGCGCGCCCCGCCGCGCCGGAAACCCCCGCGTCATCCCGACGCTTGCCGCACGGCCATTCCCCCGCCTAACATCGGCCGGACCGTTCGGTGACGGGAGGGGGCGAAAGTGACGAGTGCCGACAGCGCGCCGCCGCGCGCGCAGCGGGAAATGGTGTCGCTGATGGCCGCGCGGGTGCGCGACGCGGTGCTGCGCAAGCCGCATTTCACCGATGCCGGAACCGATCTGGTTACGCTGTGCCGCGACCTGTCCGCGCAGGGCATCACCGATGCGCTGGTCCGCGACGGCGCACGGCTGGGCATCTTCACCGCCACCGACCTTGTCGGCGCGCTGACCCGCGACCGGCCGCCCTCGGCGCTGACGGTGGGCGAGTTCACGCATTTCGAGCCCTGGTCGGTCGGGGCCGACGACGCGCTTTACGACGCCATGCTCTTGATGCTGCGCCATCGCATCCACCGGGTGCTGGTGCGGGACGGCGGGCAGGTGGTGGGCATCCTCAGCCAGCTCGACCTGATGGGGTTCGTGGCGAACCATTCGCATCTGATCTCGGCCGAGGTGGCGCAGGCCGGCACGGTCGTGGAACTGGCGCGGCCCGCCGGTCAGGTCGAGGGGCTGATCCGTGTCCTGCACGGCGACGGCGTGCGCATCGAGATCATCGCCGGGCTGGTCGGCGGGCTGAACCGGCAGATCTTTCGCCGGCTGTGGGACTTGCTGGCGCCCGAGCCGCTGCGCGCCAATTCCTGCCTGATCGTCATGGGCAGCGAAGGGCGCTCGGAACAGATCATCCGCACCGACCAGGACAATGCGCTGATCCTGCGCGACGGCTTCGACTTCCCCGGCCTCGACCGCATCACCGCGGCCTTCACCGAGGCGCTGATCGGCTTCGGCTACCCGCCCTGTCCCGGCGGCATCATGCTGAGCCGGCCGCTATGGTGCCAAAGCGTCGAGGGTTTCGGCGCCGTGCTTTACGACTGGGTCCACGGCAGCGACCCCGAGGGGCCGATGAACCTGGCGATCTTCCTTGACGCCGCGTCGGTGGCAGGGGACGAGGCGCTGCTCGGCCAGGTGCAAGACCGGCTGCGCCGCGTCCTGACCGGCGGGGATAGCTATTACGCCCGCTTCGCCGCCGCGATCCAGCAGTTCGGCAGCGGCTCGGAAGGCGGCTGGTGGCGCCGGCTGCCGGGGCTGCGCGGCCCCGAGGCGGCCGAGATCGACCTCAAGAAGCTGGGCATCTTCCCGGTCGTCCACGGCACCCGCGCGCTGGCGCTGCAATACGGCATCCCCGCGCAGCCCACGGCCGAGCGGCTGCGGCTGCTTGCGGGTGCCGGCCGCATCGACGCGGGTCTGGCGCGCGACCTGACCGATGCGCTGCATTGCATGATGGGGCTGAAGCTTGCCTCGAACCTGTCCCAGATCGCGGCGGGGCGGGCGCCGGACAACAGCATCCGGCCGGTCGATCTGGGCACGCTGGACCGGCAGGCGCTGCGCGATTCCCTGAACATCGTGCGCGATTTCAAGCGCTGGCTGGCACAGCATTACCGGCTGGACGCGCTATGAGACGCCGCGACGGTCCGCCCGCGCAGCTGCTGGTCGCGCTTTGCGGCGCGGGCGTGCTGGCCTTGAACTTTCCGCTGCTGCTGGTCCTCGACAAGCCGCTGACCGTGCTGGGCCTGCCGCTGTTGCCGGTGGCGCTGTTCGGGGTCTGGGCGGCGCTGATCGCGGCGCTGGCCCTGGCCTCGCGCGGCGGAGGCAAGGACGAATGATCCCGCCGGCCGTCGTCCTTGCGGTATCCTTCGGCTACCTGCTGCTGCTGGTCGCGGTGGCGGCGCATGGCGACCGGCGGGCGGGGCAGGGCCGCTCGCTGACCGCGAACGGGCTGGTCTATGCGCTGTCCTGGGGCGTCTATTGCTCGGCCTGGACCTATTTCGGCAGCGTCGGGCGGGCGGCCTCGGCCGGGGTCTGGTTCCTGCCGATCTATCTGGGGCCGATGCTGGCCATGCTGCTGGCCTGGCTGGTGCTGCGCAAGATGGTGCGGATCGCGCAAAGCTATCGCATCACCTCGATCGCGGATTTCATCGCCAGCCGCTATGGCAAAAGCCCGTCGCTGGCCGCGCTGGTCACGCTCATCACCGTGGTCGGCATCCTGCCCTATATCGCCTTGCAGCTGAAGGCGGTCTCGGTCGGATACGAGGTGCTGACCGGCCAGCCCGGCGGTCCGGGCGGCGGCTGGTGGCGCGACGGCACGCTTTACATGGCGCTGTCGCTGGCGGGTTTCGCCGTGGTCTTCGGCACCCGCCACCTGGACCTGTCCGAGCGGCACGAGGGCATGGTCGCGGCCATCGCATTCGAGTCGGCGGTGAAGCTGGCGGCCTTCCTGGCGGTGGGCGTCTTCGTGACCTGGGGCCTGTTCGCGGGCATGGGCGACATCTGGTCGCGCGCGCAGGCGCACCCGGAAATCGGCGGGCTGCTCAGCCTGGGCGGGCAGGGCTTCACCGGCTTTGCCGGCGCGCAATGGTTCGCGCTGACGCTGCTTTCGGCGCTGTCGGTGCTGCTGCTGCCGCGCCAGTTCCAGATAATGGTCGTCGAATGCGTGAACGAGCGGCATATCCTGCGCGCCTCGTGGATATTCCCGGCCTATCTGCTGGCGATCAACGTCTTCGTGCTGCCCATCGCCGTGGGGGGCATGCTGCTGATGGGCGACGGCGGCGCCGGGGCGGAAAGCTATGTGATGACCCTCCCGCTGACGCAGGGCGCGCCCGGGCTGGCGCTGTTCGTCTATATCGGCGGGCTTTCGGCCGCGACCGGCATGATCGTGGTGGAAACCGTCGCGGTCTCGACCATGGTCTGCAACGATCTGGTGATGCCGGCGCTGCTGCGCTCGGGCCGGCTGGGCGAGGGGCAGGACCTGACCCGGCTCTTGCTGAACATCCGCCGCGGCGCCATCCTGGTCGTGCTGCTGCTGGGATACCTGTATTTCCGCATCGCCGGCGAGGCCTATGCGCTGGTGTCCATCGGCCTGATCAGCTTCGCCGCCGTGGCGCAATTCGCGCCGGCGCTGCTGGGCGGGATGTATTGGCAGGGCGGCACCCGGGCCGGGGCCTTTGCCGGGCTGATCGGCGGGGCGCTGGTCTGGGCCTGGACGCTGATGCTGCCCTCGGTCGCGAAATCGGGCTGGATCGCGGCAGGCTTCCTGGACGGTCCCTTCGGCCTGTCCTTCCTCGCGCCTTACCACCTGTTCGGCCTGACCGGCTTCGACGAGTTGACCCATTCGCTGTTCTGGAGCCTGCTGGTCAATATCGGGCTTTACGTCGCCGTATCGCTGGCCACCCGCCCCTCGGTCCGCGAGGCCAGCCAGGCGCTGCTGTTCGTGGACGTGTTCCAGCGCGGCAAGGACAGCCCGGTCTTCTGGCGCGGCCGGGCGCGGACCCAGGACCTGCGCCGCCTTGCCACCCGCTTCCTCGGTCCCGCCCGGGCCGAGGCGCTGCTGGCCGAGCACGCGCGCGAAACCGGCGGCCTGACCCCCGACGCGCGGCTGGTGGACCGGGTCGAGCGCCAGATCGCCGGCGCCATCGGCACCGCCTCGGCCCGGGTCATGGTCGCCTCGGTCGCGCAGGAGGAACCGCTCAGCACCGCCGACGTGCTGGAGATCCTTGACGAGGCCTCGCAGGTCCGCGTCTATGCCCGCGAGCTGGAAGAGGCCACGGCCGAGTTGCGCGCGGCCAATGAAAAGCTGAAAAGCCTCGACCAGCTCAAGGACGATTTCATGTCCTCGGTCACGCATGAGCTGCGCACGCCGCTGACCACGATCCGCGCCCTGGCCGAGCTGATCCTGGACACGCCCGAGATGGACGAGGCCCAGAGGCAGCAGTTCACGGGCATCATCCTGTCGGAAAGCGAGCGGCTGAGCCGGCTGGTGAACCAGGTCCTCGACCTGGCCAAGATCGAGGCCGGCATGGCCGACTGGCACAACACCCAGGTGGACCTGCCGGCGCTGATGCGCGGCGCGGTGAACAGCAGCATGGGCCTGTTCCGCGAACGCGGCGCGGCGGTCGATCTGGATCTGCCGGAAACGGCGCCGCCGATCATGGGCGATCCCGACCGGCTGGTGCAGGTCATGGTCAACCTGCTGTCCAATGCCGCGAAATTCGTGCCGGCGCAGGACGGACGGGTGCGGGTCTCGCTGCGGCAAGAGGGCGGGGCGCTGGTGGTGCGGGTGTCCGACAACGGTCCCGGCGTGCCGGCGCGTGAGCAGGCGGCGGTGTTCGAGAAGTTCCGCCAGGCCGGCGACGCGGCCACGCGGCCGCCGGGCACCGGCCTCGGGCTTCCTATCAGCAAGCAGATCGTGGATAATCTGGGCGGGAGGATGTGGCTGGAGTCCGCGCCGGGCCAGGGGGCGTGTTTCGCCTTCAGCCTGCCGGTCCGCCGCGACATGGAGGGGGTCGATGGTGACACGGGTGCTGATCGCGGATGACGAGCCGAACATCGTCCTGACGCTGTCCTTCATGCTCAAGCGCGAGGGCTACGAGGTGCTGACCGCGCCCGACGGCACCCAGGCGCTGGCCGCGATCCGGGCCGAGCGCCCGGCGCTGGTGCTGCTGGACGGCGCCATGCCCGGCATGACCGGCTTCGAGGTCTGCGAGGCGGTCCGCGCCGATCCCGCCGTCGCCGACACGCCGATCCTGATGCTGACCGCCAAGGGCCGCGAAACCGACATCGCGCGCGGCCTGGGCGCGGGGGCCGACGCCTATGTCACCAAGCCGTTTTCCACCCGCGAGTTGATCGCCCGCATCCGCGAGATGCTGGCATGAAGCCCGACCGGGGCCTGTTGCTGGCCGCCGCCCTGCCTGGGCTGGCGCTGGCGGCATGGGCCGGGCTGGGGCTGCTGCTGTGGCGCGCCGGCCTGCCGCCCGAGGCGCGCGCGGGGCTGATGCAGGCCTTGGCGCAAGGCGGGGCGCTGCTGGCGGGCTGGCTGGCGCTTGGCGCGGCGGCGGCGGCATGGCTGGCCGCGCGGCTGCATGCGCGGCTGGTGCGGGCGCCCCGGCGCATCGCCGACGCGGTCAGGAATCTTGCCGGCAATCCGGCCGCGCCGCTTCTGGACGATCCCGGCCCGCTGGCGCAGGCGGTGAACCGGCTGGCCGGGCAGGGCCGCGAATTGCGCGCCGACATGGAGCGGCTGGTGGCCGAGGCCAGCCGCAAGGTCGCGCAGGAACGCGACCAGCTTGGCGCGCTGATGGCGGAATTGCAGCAAAGCGTCGTGGTCTGCAATCTGGACGGCCGCATCCTGCTTTACAACGAACGCGCTCGGGCGCTGTTCCAGCGCCTCTCCGACGCGCCGCAGATCGCCGGCGGGGCGGATCTGGTCGGGCTGGGCCGCTCGATCCATGCCGTCATCGACCGCGCGCTGATCGACCACGCGCGCGAGACGGTCGAGCGCCATATCGCGCGCGGCGAGGCCGCCGTCTCGGCCCGTTTCGTCACCGCCACGGGCGCGGGCAACCTGTTGCAGGTGGTGCTGGCGCCGGTGCGGAACGATGCGGCGCTGACCGGCTATGTGCTGCTGCTGGACGACATCACCCGGGAACAGGCGGCGCGGTCGCGCCGCGACCAGCGGCTGACGGGGCTGACCGAGGCCAGCCGCGCCTCGCTCGCGAACATGCAGACGGCGCTGGACATGCTGGATTATCCCGACCTGGAGCCGGCCGAGCGCGACAGCTTCCACCAGATCGTGCGCGACGAGGTGCAGGCGATGTCGGCGCGGCTGGAGGCGCTGACGGCGGATGCGGCGCAGGACATGCGGGCGCGCTGGCCCTTGCAGGACATGCTGGGCGCCGACCTGCTGGCCGCCGCTGCCGGCCATATCCGCGCGCATTCGCAGGCGTCGGTCGCGGTCGAGGACCCGCCGGGCGAGCTGTGGCTCAGCGTGGACAGTTTCGCGCTGGTGCGCGCCCTGGGCGAGATGGCGGCGGAACGCGGCCCGGCGGCGCTGACCCTGCGCCTTGCCCCGGCGGCGACGCCCGGCTGGGCGCATTTGGACCTGGCATGGCCGATGGGCGCGGCCCCAGCCGAGGGGCAGGCGGGCACCTCGGCCCGCGCCGTGGCCGAGCGCCATGGCGGCGAGTTGTGGCTAGAACACGACCGCGCGCGCGGGCTGTCCTTCTATCGCTTCCTGCTGCCCCTGGCCTCGGGCGAGCGCGAGGCGGCAGGCGATCCGCGGCCCGAGTTCTATGACTTCGACCTTTTCGCCGCTGGGGCCGCCAGCCACGCGCTGGACGACAGCCCGCTGGAGACGCTGGCCTATACCGTCTTCGATACCGAGACGACCGGCCTCGACCCCGCCGGCGGCGACGAGATCATCCAGATCGGCGCGGTCCGGGTTCTGAACGGCAAGATCCTGCGCGGCGAGGGTTTCGACCAGCTTGTCGATCCCGGACGCTCGATCCCCGAGGCCTCGATCCCCTATCACGGCATCCGCCCCGAGATGGTGCGCGGCCAGCCCCGCATCGCCCAGGTGCTGCCCGCCTTTCACGCCTATGCCGCCGACACCGTGCTGGTCGGCCACAACGTCGCCTTCGACATGCGTTTCCTGCAACTCAAGGAACAGGCGACCGGGCTGCGCTTCGACCAGCCGGTGCTGGACACGCTGCTGCTGGCCAGCATCGCCCAGCCGCACGAGCCCAGCCAGTCGCTGGAAGCCATCGCCGCCCGGCTGGGGGTCGAGATCGCCGCCCGCCACAACGCCGCCGGCGACGCTTTGGCCACGGCGCAGGTGTTCCTGGCCCTGCTGCCGCTGCTGCGCCAGCGCGGCATCGCCACCCTGGGCGAGGCCCGGGCCGCGGCCGAACAATCCTATTACGCCCGGCTGCGCTATTAGAACCTTTGCGGCAGGAAGGGCGCCGGGTCGATGGCCGGCGCTTGCCCGGTCACGAGATCGGCGACCAGCCGGGCGGTGCCGGCCGATTGCGTCAACCCAAGGTGGCCGTGGCCGAAGGCATGGATCACCCGCGGCGTGGCCCGGGCCCGGCCGATGGCTGGCAGCGAATCGGGCAGCGAGGGGCGGAAGCCCATCCATTGCGTGCCGCCCTGCGGCCGCAGGCCGGGCAGGAAGGCCTGGGCCTTTTGCAGCATCGCCTCGGCGCGCGCGAAATTCGGCGGCAGGTCCAGCCCGCCCAGCTCGACCGCGCCGCCGACGCGGATGCCGGTCGCAAGCCGGGTGACGACGAAACCATGGCCGCCGAAGGTGATCTGCATGCGCAGGTCGAAGGCGTCGGGCGGCAGGGTAGTGTTGTAGCCGCGTTCGGTTTCCAGCGGGATGCGCTCGCCCAGAGTGCGGGCGAGGCGATGCGAGAAGGCGCCGGCGGCTAGGACGACATGGCCGGCATGGCGGTCGTCGTCGATCTGCACGCCCGTCCCGGTCGGGCGCAGGCTGCGGACCTCGACGCGTTCCAGGATGCCGCCGCGGGCGCGGAAATGCTCGGCCAGCGCCAGCGTGTAGAGCCGGGGATCGGCGATGGAATACCAGCCGGGGGTGAAGGTGCCCTTGACGAAACGCGGCGACAGGCCGGGCTGGATCTGCGCCATGCCCTCGGGGTCCAGGTGCTGGAAGGCGATGCCGTGATCGGCCCGCGCCTGCCAGCCGGGCAGGGCGGCGCGGAACTCGGCCAGGGATTCGTAGACCTGGAGATTGCCGTCCTTGCGCAGCATGCCGGCGGTGCCGGTGGCCTGCAGGAAAGGCTCCAGCTCGGCCCGCGACAGGTCCATCAGCGCGGTTTGCGCGGCGGTGGAATGCGCGACCCGCGCCGGCGAACAGGCCCGCCAGAAGCGGAACATCCAGGGCGCGATCCGCAGCGCATAGGCCGGCGGCACGCTGAGCGGGCCCAGCGGATCGAGAAGCCAGCGCGGCGCCTTGCGCAGGATGCCGGGCGAGGCCAGCGGCAGGATGTCGGTGAAGGCGAAGGCGCCGGCATTTCCGGCCGAGGCGCCCGCCGCCGGGCCTTCGCGGTCGAGGACGGTAACCGCGAGGCCGCGCCTCTGCAAGGCGATGGCGATGGACAGTCCGACCACGCCGGCGCCGATCACGGTGGCATCGGCTGGCACCGGGGCGCTGCCCCGGACCCCGGGGTATTGGGAGAGCAAAGAAGCCATGACAGGGTGGTGATCGCGCTTTCGATGTGCCGCCGCAAGCGGGTTTTGCGGCAGGCCGGCGGTTTCAGCCGGGGCCGTGCAGGGGCAGGCGGATCTCGATGCGCAGCCCGCCCTCGGGACGGTTGCACAGGGCAAGCGTGCCGCCGTGGGCATGGATCACGTCCTGGGCGATCGCCAGGCCCAGGCCGGCGCCGCCGGTGCGGGCGCTGCGGCTGTCCTCGCCGCGCACGAAAGGTTCGGTGACGCGCGCCAGCAGCGCCTCGGGAATGCCGGGGCCGTCGTCCTCGACGCGGATCAGCGCGGCCTGGGCGTCGCGGCGCAGGGTCAGGCGGGCCGGGCCGGCATAGCGGGCGGCATTCTCGAGCAGGTTGCGGATCGCGCGGGTCATGGCGACCGGGCGCAGCGGCATGACCAGCGGCCCGGAGCCGCTGTAGCCGGCGCCGCAATCGGCGCAGAGCCGCGCCAGCGCCGCGTCCAGATCGACCGGCTGCATCGGCTCGGTCCCGCGCCGGGCCGAACCCGCATGCATCAGCCCGTCCGCCATCACCGCCATTTCGTCCAGCACCCGGATCATGTCGCCGCGCTGGCTGTCGTCTTCCAGCATCTCGGCGCGGATGCGCAGCCCGGTGATCGGGGTCCGCATGTCATGGGCCAGCGCCGCCAGCATCCGCATGCGTTCGGCCTCGAAGCCGCCGATGCGGCGCTGCATGTCGTTGAAGGCCAGGGCCGCCTCGCGCAACTCGCCCGCGCCGGATTCGGTCACCCGCGCGCTGCGGTCGCCGCGTCCGGCCGCCCGCGCCGCCTCGGCCAGGGCGCGCAGGGGTCGCGTCATCCGGCGCACGAAGACCAGCGCCACCGCCAGCGTGCCGAAGAGCGAGGCCAGCAGCGGCGCGAAGAAGCCCTGCTTCCACTGCCAGGCGCTTTGCACCGGCAGCGGATAGGCCAGCGCGTTCAGCCAGCGTCCCGCCGCCGCGCCGCGGTCCAGCCGCACCGACACCAGCATCAGCGGCGCCCGCCGGTCGTCGGGATCGTGCCCGCTTTCGTGGATGCGGATTTCATGCCCCGGCAGTTCCACGGAGAGGTCGGTCTCGTGCATCGGCAACCGCGTGGTCTGGGGCAGGGCCAGCGGCGCGGCGTCGACCGAGAAGCGGGTGAAGCCGGTGCTGCTGGCGCGCGGCAGCATCTCGACCGTCTCGGGGTCGGCGGCCTCCAGCGCCGAGACCAGGGCGTGCAGGCGGTGGGCGTCGCCCTGCAGCCGGATCGCGCGGTCGAAGGCCGAGCCCTCGCGCGCGATCACCCAGGCCGCGACCAGGTTGGCGCCCAGAAGCGCCGCGACCAGCAGCAGCGAAAAGCGCGCGGCGAGCCCGCCGGGCCACAGCCGGGTCATGCCGGCGGCTCGACATCGGCGGCCAGCCGGTAGCCGCCGCCCCATTCGGTGACGATCAGCCGGGGCGCGCGCGGGTCCGGCTCGATCTTGTGGCGCAGCCGGCTGACGGTATTGTCCACCGCGCGGTCATAGGCCCGGGCCTCGCGTCCCGAGAGCAGGTCGAGCAGCCGCATCCGCGACAGCACCTGGCCGGGGTGGTCCAGCAGCAGCGCCAGCAGCCGGTTCTCGCCCGAGGTCAGCGCCACCTCCTGCCCCGAGGGCAGGGTGACGGCGGCCCGGCCTGGGTCGTGCACCAGCCCGGCGAAGCGGCGGCGCGATTGCGGCGGCGCGGGCCGTTCCGGCGGCACCCGGCGCAGCACCGCATGGATGCGGGCCAGAAGCTCACGCGGGTCGAAGGGCTTGGTGACATAGTCGTCGGCACCGAGGTCCAGCCCCTCGACGCGGTCCTCCTGCGCGGCGCGCGCGGTCAGCAGGATCACCGGCAGCCGGCGGTTGCGCACCAGGTCGCGGCAGAGGCTGAGCCCGTCCTCGCCCGGCATCATCACGTCGAGGATGGCAAGGTGCACCGGCTCATCCTCGACGGCGCGGCGCGCCTCGGCGGCATCGGCGGCCAGACGGATGCGGAAGCCGCTGCGGCGCAGGTATTGCCCCAGCGGTTCGCGGATGTCGCGGGCGTCGTCCACGATCAGGATGCGGGGTTCGATGGCGTCGGTCATCGGCCTCGGTGGATGCGGAAGACGGCGACGCGGGATCCGCGCCGCCGCCGGGATTTTCGGATCGGCCAGACCTTATCAGAAGGTCGAGGTCAGCCCAATATAGAAGGCGCGGCCGGGTTCGTTGAAGGTGTTGGTGCCGTCGCTGGTGTTGGTGCGAAGCAGCTGTTTGTCGAAGAGGTTGGTCACCCCGGCCGACAGCCGGACCTTGTCGTTCATCGCCCAGTTCGCCCCCAGATTGACCAGCGTATAGCCGCCGCGGGTTTCGGGATCCTCGATCGCTTCGCCCATGCTGTTGCTGATCGTCGCCGGCTCGATCTTGCCGTAATGGGTCGCCCCCAGCGTCAGGGTCAGATCCGGCGTCGCATACCAGTCGAGCGAGGCGTTGATCGTATAATCCGGCACCAGGCTCAGCGGCTGGCCGTTCTCGTCCTCGGACTTGATCATCTTGGTGAAGTTGGTGTTGAAGGCGAAGCGTTCGCCCAGCGGGGTCGAGAAATTGCCCTCGATCCCCGAGATGATCGCGTTCTTCTGGTTTTCCCAGCGGAACAGGCGGTTTTCGGTGGCACCGGGGTTGTGCTGGATCTGGCCGGAACCAATACGGTTGTCGTAGTCGTTGTGGAACCAGGTCAGGCTGGCGGCGATGTCGTTCCGGCCTTGATAGGCGATGCCGATCTCCTTGTTCAGGCTGCGCTCGGCCTCCAGATCCGGGTTGCCCAGGACGTAGCATGGGCCGGTGAGCTGCACGCCGTCCACGAAGGGGCAGCCGCGGCCGCGGGTGACATAGACGTAGTTCGGGTTCAGCTGATACAGGTTCGGCGCCTTGAAGGCCCGCGCGATGCCCAGCTTCATCGTCCATTCGTCGTTGAAGGCATAGGTCGCGTTCAGGCTGGGCGACCAGGCGCTGCCGAAATTGTCGTTATAGTCGAAGCGCAGGCCGGGGGTCAGCGTCAGCTTGTCGTTCCACTGGATGTTCGCCTCGGCATAAAGACCGATGGTCTGCTGGTCGGTCTTGGGGTCGCGGTTGGCGCCGTCGGGATCGACACCGATATCGCCGCCCAGGTCCGGGTCCAGCGAGCCGCGGATCGAGACGCCGTCCTCCATGAACTCGCCGCGATATTCGGCGCCGAAGGTCACGCGGCTGTCCCGGCCTGCCAGTTGCATCGGCAGGATCCATTCGCTCTTGGCGGTGATATTGTCCAGCGTGATGGTGCTGAACGCCATCGCGTCGTTTTCACCGTCGCCATCGGTATCGACGCAATTGGTGATCGACCCTTCCACAGAGCCGGCCGTGCCTTCGCAAAGCCGGGCGTTGCGGGTGTTTTCCCATTGCAGATAGCTGAACGACTCGCCGAAATCATACTCGCCGCGATGGGTCACGGACAGGGCGCGGCGATACATGCGGTTGGTCTCGGTGCCGATCAGGTTGACGCCGTCCTGATCCTCTTTCACGCTGCCGAACATGGTGTCGCCGGCGTAGATATTGCCCTGGCGCGAGAAGCTCGCCTCGAAGTCGACGACATGGCCGGGCGCGACCTGCCAGCTCAGCAAGCCGCCCAGATCCTTGTTCACCACGCCTTCGCGGCCCGCGAGGTTGCCGTATTCCGGATTGCCGTCGTCGTCCAGGATCGGGTTGCCGGCATCGTCCAGCAGCGGAACGCGGTTGATGTCGGGGGCGTCGCCGTCGGTCTTGTTATAGTTGCCGAACAGCCGGAAGGTCAGGTTTTCACCCACGGGACCGGCCAGCATGAAGTTAGAGCGCACCGAGTCGCCTTCCTTGCGGCTTTCGGGCGAATTGTAATGCATGCCCACCTGGGCCGAGAAGGTGTCGGGGCGCTTGGTGATGATATTGACCACCCCGCCCGACGAGCCCGAGCCATAGCGCGCCGCCGCCGGGCCGCGCAGCACCTCGATGCGCTCGATCATCTCGGCCGGGACCCAGTTCGAATCGCCGCGCGAATCCCGTTCGCCGTTGCGGCTCATGCGGACCGAGTTGCGCGACATGACCGGTTTGCCGTCGATCAGGATCAGGGTGTTTTCCGGTCCCATGCCGCGAATGTCGATCTGGCGCTGGTTGCCCCGCTGGCCGCTGGCGGTGGCGCCGGTCAGGTTCACGCCGGGCATCTTGCGCACGATCTCGGAGATGTCGTTGACCGGAGGGGATTTCTCGATGTCCTCGGCCGTCACGGTCGAGGTGCCGAGCGCCTGCTTGGCCTGTTCCTCGGCCGAGATCACCACGGTCTCGAGCACGACGGTCTCGTCGGTGGGGGTTTCCTGGGCCAGCGCCCCGCCGGCAAAGACCGGCAGCGACATCAGCAGACAGAGTGCGGTGCCCGTGGCCGGGCGCGGGAAAGGCGTCGCCATCGCATTGTTCCTGTGGAGTGGGATCGGGGATGGCTGGCTGAGCGCGGGCTGTGTCCTTCAATCATTTGTGAACCGACCCATCAATGCGACGGGCGGGATTCTTTTGTCGCAAAATGTCGCAGAGCCGTCGGGCGGGCGGGGCAGGGATCAGCCTTGCGCCGCTGCCTGGCGCGTCGGTCGGCCGGCGATCTTGGCGCCGGGGGTTTCACACCCCCGGACCCCCGTGGGATATTTGGACACAAAAGAAGCATGTCGGGAGACGCCTGATCCGGAGATGGGGCAGCTTCAACCGCTGCGGCCGTTCGCTTTTGCTGGGCAGGCGGGCTTTCGGCATACTTCCGGGCGCAGGCGCGGGACCGCGCTGCGGCGGGCCATCCGCGGCATTGTCGTCAACCTGGCGGGTGGCGAGACGTTCGGGCTGCTGGATGCGGCTTTGACTTGGCCGGAGGCCGCCGGCCCTTTGCCGTGCGTGCAGAAGACTCGCGCGGGTCTTCGGTCGCGGCTACACTTTCCCCCGGGCAGCACGGAGGAGCCGCCATGACGCCGCTGAAGGCTACCGCCGATCTGGAGACGCATGAGGTGCTGAACCAGCCCGAACCGCCGGGCGATCGTGACCTCTGGCGCGACGATCCTGCGCTGCGCCGGGCTCTGGCGGCCAGCGGCGCGGGGCTGGAGGCGCTTGCCGGTTACGGCGCTGCCCTGGGCCGGGCCGACCTGCGCGGGGCCGCCCGCGACGCCAATCGCAACCCGCCCGAACTGTGCCTGTTCGACAGCGGCGGGCGCCGCCTGGACGAGGTGCGCTTTCATCCCGCCTATCACCGCTTCATGCGGCTGTCGGCCGGCGCGGGCTATCACTGCATCGCCTGGGAGGGGCAGCCGGGAGGCCACCAGTCCCATGCCGCCATGGTCTATCTGGCCAGCCAGGTCGAACCCGGTCATTGCTGCCCGCTGACCATGACCCATGCGGCGATGCCGGTGATCGCCGGCGCCGAACTGCCGGGGGACTGGCGCGGGGCGATGCTGTCGCGCGACTACGACCCCTCGGTCCGGGCCATGGCGCGGAAGTCTGGCGTCACCTTGGGCATGGCGATGACGGAAAAGCAGGGCGGCTCGGACGTGCGCGCGAATACCACCCGGGCGCAGCGCGACGGCGAGGCTTGGCGGCTGACCGGGCACAAGTGGTTCTGCTCGGCGCCGATGTCGGACGGCTTCCTGACCCTGGCGCAGACCGACCGTGGCTTGACCTGCTTCCTGGTGCCGCGCTGGCTGGAGGAGGGGCGCAACGGCATCCGCATCCAGCGGCTCAAGGACAAGCTGGGCAATCGCGCCAATGCCTCGGCCGAGATCGAATATGTCCGCGCCCTGGCCTGGCAGCTGGGCGGCGAAGGCGACGGCATCCGCACCATCGTCGAGATGGTGCATCACACCCGGCTGGACACGGCGGTGGCGCCTGCCGGGCTGATGCGCGCCGCCCTGCGCGAGGCGCATCACTGGGTCGCGCATCGCAGCGCCTTCCAGCGGCGGCTGATCGACCAGCCGCTGATGCGCGCGGTCTTGGCCGATCTGGTGCTGGACTGGCACGGCTGTCTGGCGCTGGGTTTCGGCGTCGCTCATGCCTTCGACGGCCACAGCGACGAGGATCGCGCCTTCTCCCGCATCGGTGTGGCGCTGGCCAAGTATCTGTCGAACAAGCTGTGCCCGCTGGTGATCGCCGAGGCGATGGAGGTGCTGGGGGGCATGGGCTATGTCGAGGACACGCCGCTGCCGCTCTTGTATCGGGAGGCGCCGCTGAACGGCATCTGGGAGGGGTCGGGCAATGTGATCTGCCTGGACGCGCTGCGCACGCTGGCCCGCGAACAGCGTGCGGCCGAGGCGCTGGCCGCCAGGCTCGACGCTGCCCGTGGCCTGGATGCCGCTTACGATGCGGAGTTGTCGGCACATCGCGACCGCTGGCCAGGCAGCGTGCCCGAGCCCGAGGCGCGCTGGTTTGTCGAGCAAAGCGCTCTGCTGCTTGCGGCCGCGGAATTGCTGGGCGCTGGTGGGGCTGCAGTGGCCGAAGCCTTTGTGCGCACCCGCCTGACCGGCCAGCGCGGCCGCTTTCCCGGAGCCTTTCCTCTCGGGGCCGCCGAAAGTGCGTTGGCAGCGGGGTTTTCAGGCAAAGCCTGAAAGGCGCGATTGGATTTCTGATAACATAACTCCGATTATCACTCAAAAGCACGCTATGGTTGCAAACCTGTGAGGTGCTATGAAAACCCAACTGTCCGGCGTGGTCCTCAAGACCGTCCTGCCTCCGCTGCTCGGCGCTGCCGGTGCCATTGGCCTCGACCATGTATCCAGCTTACTACGCTGCTGTCTGCGGCGGCTATCCTGCCTCACCGCACGGCCGGCTGACTCCCGGTCGATGGCCGAGCCTTGCCGAAAGAAGCCCCGCCCATGTCCCGCATCCCGTTCCTTCTCGTCCGAACCTTCGATCCCGCAGAAACGCTCGCCTCGCTCGAGGACCGATTCCTCCGGCATCTGGGCAAACTGCGCGGCATGGACTCTTTTGCCGATGAAGCCTGGGAGCGCACAGAGCCGGAGACAGAGAACGCGCCGATGATCCGTATCGTCGACCGGCATCGGATCCGTCGACGCATCAGGCGCATCCTGGAAGCACGAAACGCGATCAGCGGGTTCGACCGCCTGAAGATCGAAGATCGCGCCCAGCTGGAAAAGCTGCACGGCAGTGTCCGGCTCGTCAGCATCGTCTCGGAAGCCCATGCCGACGAGATCGCGGGCAGGTGCAGGGAGAATTTCCCTGGCTCGGCCCGGCCTCGGAATCGGTCTGGTGATCGTTGCGCCGCTCGGTCCGCGACGGCCTTCCCGCTGGACCTGTCGCGGTTTGGTGCCGCTCCTTTGATAGCATAATGTGCAGCAAGGGAGACGAACTATGGGCACGGGAAGAACGGATGAATTTCGCAAGGATGCAGTGCGAATTGCGCTGACCAGCGGGCTGACACGCCGGCAGGTTGCGGATGATTTGGGCGTTGGGCTTTCGACGCTGAACAAGTGGGTGACAGCGCACCGCGACACGGATGTGGTCTCGCCCGAGGATCGCGAGCTTGCGCGGGAGAACGAACAGCTTCGGCGCGAGAACCGCATCCTCAAGGAGGAGAGGGACATTCTAAAAAAGCCACCAGTTCTTCGCCAGCCAAAAGCCATGAGGCTCAGGTTCGTCGAAGAGCAACTTGGGGCCTTTCCCATCGAGCGACTGTGTCGGATCATGAATGTCAGCCCGCGTGGGTTGCGGGCCTTCCGCAGCCGACCTGCCAGCCGCAGGCAGCGCATGGACACGGTCATTCTGGCGCATATCAAGGAACAATCGCGCCTGAGCCTGGGCAGCTATGGCCGCCCACGAATGACCGAGGAACTGAAAGAGGCCGGTGTCGATGTGGGGCACCGGCGCGTCGGTCGCCTGATGCGCGAAAACGGGATCGCCGTTGAAAGAACGCGCAAGTTCAAGGCGACCACAGACAGCGATCATACATTCAACATCGCCCCGAACCTGCTAGACCGCGACTTCCGTGCGGCCGGGCCGAACCAGAAATGGGCAGGTGACATTAGCTACATCTGGACCCGCGAGGGGTGGCTGTGGCACAGGCGAACATGCGCCACCTTGATCGTGGTGGTCGCCCCATCGATCAGGACAACCTCGTGGCTCCAGTCGAACTGATAGGCTTCGCCGGGGGCAAAACTCAGCGGCACGAAGGCGGACGCGGCACCGGAGCTTTGAGTGCGCGCCCAGACCGAGGCATAGCGGCGGACCGCATCATACCCGCCTTCATAGCCAAGGCCGCGCAGTTCCTCGTAGATCTGGATCAGCGTCAGGCGTTCCCGGCGCCCACGAGCCGCATTGATCGCCAACAGCCGGCTCAGTTCCTCAAGCCAGGCGCCCAGCTTCTGGTGTGGCTGAACCGTCCGGCTGCAGGTGAACTCCGTTATCCCGGTGCGGACCACCTTGCGCACCACCTTCTTCGACAGCTTCAGGTCGCGGCAGATCGTCTTGATCCCCTTGCCCTCGGTAAAATGCAGCCGCCTGATTTTTGCGTTCGCCAGTGGGCTCGAACCAGTGGCGCCTCACTGGCTCACTCTCCACGATCAGCATCCCGCGCTCGGCCTCCGATAATCCTCGGAAGCACAATGGACCCAACCCCCGGTCGGTGGGGTCCTTATTCCACGCCGGTCAACACGCAGATCACCAATTTGCGGGAGCCTCGCGTCATCGCCACAGAGCGGTTCTTGCAGTTTTACTCAGCGGTCCGGTCGAAGGCGTTCGGATCGAGAATAATCGCGACATCCCCCTTCAGGCCCTTCAGCAGAAGCGGGCTGCCGACGGCAGAAGACCTTGGCCGTGCCGTCGCCTTGCCGTGGCGGCGGCGGCGCTCTGCACCGGCTCGTGGACATCCCCGTCAGGCAACCCAGCGGCTGACCTCGGCAGGCGAAAGGGCAAGCTCGGCCTGAAGGCGTGCGGTGAAACAGGGCCGGACGAGATGGTTCGGCTTGCGGTTCGGAGAGCGCAATCTTCATCCGCTACCGCCCTCATGCAAACTGGTTTACAGATCCTTGACCAGCCGCAGCGCGTCGTAGATCGCGGCATGGGTGTTGCGGGCGGCCACCGCGTCGCCGATGCGGTAGAGGCAAAAGCGCCCTTCGGGGTTCTTGCGGACCTCTTGCAACCCGCCGGTGGTCAGGGCCTCGTAATCCACCTCGCCCAGGTTCGAGGACAGCGGCTTCAGGTCGAAATACAACTCGTCCAGCGGCCGGGTGCCGTGGTTGACCACCACCTGGTCCACGATCCGCTCACGCGTGAAGGCGCCATAATCGCTGCCCAAGGTCGCGCGCAGCTGGTTGCCCTCGCGCGCTACCGATTGCAGCCGCCAGGTCACGGTGAAGGTGGTGTCGCGCTTTTGCAGGTTGCGCATATAGGGCACCAGGTTCATCGCCATCACCTCGGGCGAGAAGCTGCGGTCCGGAGTCACGATCTCGACCTGGGCGCCGGTGGCGGAGATCAGGTCGGCGGCCTGCAGCGCCGCATGATCGCCCGCGTCGTCGAAGATCAGCACGTTGCGGCCCGGCTTCACGTCGCCGGCGAGGATGTCCCAGGCCGAGCAGACCAGATCGTTGCCCTGCTCAAGCACCTCGACATGCGGCAGGCCGCCGGTGGCGACGATGACCGCGTCGGGATCGGTGGCCAGCACATCGGCCGCATCGGCGAAGGTGTTGAAGCGGAACGCCACGCCATGCTTTTCGCATTGCGCCATGCGCCAGGCGATGATCGAGATCATCTCGCGCCGGCGCTCGTCCTGCGCGGTCAGGCGGATCTGGCCGCCGGGCTGGTCGGCGGCCTCGAAGACCGTCACCGCGTGGCCGCGCTCGGCGGCGACACGGGCGGCTTCCATGCCCGCGGGACCGGCGCCGACGATAGTGATGCGCTTCTTCGTTTCGGCAGCGGGGATGGCATGCGGCATGGTCTGCTCGCGGCCGGTCGCGGCATTGTGCAGGCAGAAGGCCATGCCGCCCTGGTAGATGCGGTCGAGGCAGTAGTTGGCGCCGACGCAGGGGCGGATGTCGTCCTCGCGCCCTTCGATGACTTTGCGGACCAGATGCGGGTCGGCCATGTGGGCGCGGGTCATGCCGACCATGTCCAGCAAACCCGCCGCAATGGCGTGGCGCGCGGTCGGCACGTCGGGGATCTTGGCCGCGTGGAAGGTCGGGAAATCCGTGGCCTTGCGGATCGCGCCGGCGAACTCCAGATGCGGGGCGTTGCGCATCCCCTGCACCGGGATCACGTCGGTCAGCCCGGCGTCGGTGTCGATATGGCCCTTGACCACGTTCAGGAAATCCACCAGCCCGCTGTCCTTGAGCCGGCGCGAGATCTCGATCCCGTCCGCGGCGGTCAGCCCGCCCGGCAAGTCCTCGTCGCCGGTATAGCGCACGCCCAGGATGAAATCCTCGCCGCAGCGGTCGCGGATGCCGCGCAGGACGTCGAAGGTGAAGCGCAGCCGGTTGTCCAGGCTGCCGCCATAGGGCCCGTCCAGGTCATTGGTCAGCGGCGACCAGAACTGGTCCATCAGATGGCCGTAGGCCTGGATCTCGATCCCGTCGAGCCCCGCTGCCTTCATGCGCTCGGCCGCATCGACATAATCGCCGATCACCCGGGCGATGTCCCAGTCCTCCATCTTCTTCGGGAAAGCGCGATGCGCCGCCTCGCGCTCATGCCCGGGCGAAAGCACCGGCAGCCAGTCGGCCTTGTCCCAGCGCGTGCGGCGCCCCAGGTGGGTCAGCTGGATCATCACCGCCGCGCCGTGGTCGTGGCATTCGTCGGCCAGCCGCTTCATCCAGCCGACCACCTCGTCCTTCCAGGCCAGGATGTTGTTGAACACCGGCGGGCTGTCGCGCGACACCGAGGCCGATCCGGCGGTCATGGTCAGCGCCACCCCGGCCTTGGCGCGCTCGACGTGATAGGCGCGATAGCGGTCCTTGGGCATGCCGTCCTCGGGATAGGCCGGCTCGTGGCTGGTGATCATGATGCGGTTGCGCAGCGTCAGGTGCTTCAGCTGGAACGGCTGCAAAAGGGGATCGTTCGACATGGATCTGCCTGGATTGGTGGAGTCGCCGAGGCCAAGAAGCTAGAAATGTTCACAGGTGTCAATAAAAAAATCATCGCTGATCTTTTCATATGCATGGCTGAACATTCAGCTTGAGCCGAATCGTCCTGGCGCTTATGAAAAGATATGGAAAACCAAGCTGCTTCCGAAACCGGATGGCGCGGATCCCGCGAGGGCTGGCTTGAGGCCGGCTATCGGGCACTGATCGACAGCGGCATCGAGGCGGTCAAGATCCTGCCCCTGGCCCGGCAGCTGAACCTGTCGCGCACCAGCTTTTATTGGTTCTTCGAGGATCGCGAGGCGCTGCTGAGCGCGCTGATCGACGGCTGGGAGGAACACACGACCAGGCCGCTGGTCGCAGCGACGCGGGAATATGCCGAAACCCAGACCGAGGCGATGCTGAACGTGCTGGCCTGCTTCCTGTCGGGAACCTTCGACGCGCGGCTGGAATTCGCGGTGCGCAGCTGGGCGCTGCAGGATCGCAGGGTGGCCGAGCGGATCGAGACGGCGGACGCGGCCCGGCTGCGGGCGCTGATCGAGATGCTGGTGGGCTGGGGCCACGACCCGGCCGAGTCGGATGTGCGGGCACGCACCATCTACCTGACGCAGCTGGGCTACATCTCGATGCAGGCGCGCGAAGAGCTGCAGACGCGCATGGCGCGCATCCCGACCTATGTCGAGATCTATACCGGCGCCCGCCCCGAGCCGCGCGAGATCGCCCGCTTCAACGCGCGCCTGATTCCGCCGCCCCGGCCGGCATCATGAGGGCTGCGGCAGCCGCTACCCGCAGGGCCGCGGGCCGGACCGGCGCCGCCTTCGACCAAGCCCACGCCAGGCAGGATGCCGCTATTTTGTCATGTTATGTCGTTATTTTTGCATCCGGCAGGCGGTCCGGCTGGGAAGATGACGCATCGGCAGCCCGCAGCAGCCGGCCGATCTTCTTCAACACAGGCACGCCATTGCCCGAACCGGCCCCGACAGCACCCCGATGCGCCCCTGCCACGCCGTCCCGGACGGACGACCATGGCGGCATCCCTGCTTTCGCCGGCGCGGCGGCAGCCTCGTCCCCGATCAGAATTGCCCCGGATGCCGCCGCCGCGCGCGGCCGCGTCCCGGGGCAGAAGCCGGCAGGAAACCCATCCTGACCCAAATCAGCCACCCGGCCTCCTGCGACGGGCCGGGCAGCCGTGATCAATGTCGCGACAGGGAAACGAAAACATGAAAAGATCCTACCTCCTCGGCACCGCCTTCGCCCTGCCCTTCATGGCGCTGGCCGGGGCCGCCTCGGCCGATTGCGGCGACCTGACCATCGCCAGCATGAACTGGCAAAGCGCCGAGCTGATGGCCAATCTCGACCAGTTCATCCTGAACCAGGGTTATGGCTGCAACGCCGATATCGTCGTCGGCGACACCGTCCCCAGCATCACCTCGCTGATCGAAAAGGGCCAGCCCGAGATCGTGCCCGAGGCCTGGGTGGACCTGATGCCCGAGATCGTCGCCGCCGGAAAGGCGGACGGCAAGATCGTCGAACTGGCCCGCTCGCTGTCGGACGGCGGCCAGCAGGGCTGGTTCATCCCGCGCTACATGCTGGACGAGCACCCGAACCTGAACAAGATCGAAGAGATCCTGGCCCATCCCGAACTGTTCCCGGCGCCCGAGGACAGCAGCAAGGGCGCCGTCTACAACGGCCCGGCGGGCTGGGGCGGCACGGTGGTGACCACGCAGCTGGCCAAGGCCTTCGACATCGAGGGCAAGGGCTTCACCCTGGTCGATACCGGCTCGGCCGCCGGCCTGGACGGCTCGATGGCCAAGGCCTATGAGCAGAAGGGGCCGTGGCTGGGCTTCTACTGGGCGCCGACCTCGATGCTGGGCAAATACGACATGGTCGCGGTCGATTTCGGCATGCCGAACGACATGGACGAATGGAAGCGCTGCACCTCGGTCGCGGATTGTCCCGATCCCAAGCCGAACGCCTTCCCGGTGGACAACGTCTTTACCCTGGTCTCGAAGAAATTCGCCGACGAGGCCGATGCGGGCGTCATCGACTATCTGACCAAGCGCAGCTGGGGCAACGACACGGTCAACAAGATGATGGCCTGGATGACCGACAACCAGGCGACCGGCGAAGACGGCGCCAAGGAATTCCTGCGCACGCATGAAGAGATGTGGACGCAGTGGGTCTCACCCGAGGCGGCGGAAAAGATCAAGGGCGCGCTCTGATCGACCGACCCTGTGCCGGGCGGCCTTCGGGCTGCCCGCCCCTTTCCCCTCCAATACGGTGGACGGCATAGCCATGTCTTGGTTTACCTCATTCCCCCAGATCGACGACGCGCATCTGCGCGACCTCAAGCGGGTCATCGACGACGGTTTCCGCAACTTCACCCGCAGCTACGGCGACATGATCGAAGGCTTCTTCAGCCCGCTCCAGCACCTGCTGAGCTGGTCCGAAAAGCTGCTGACCAACGCCCCCTGGCCCATCGTCCTTCTGGTCGTCGCGGTTCTTGCCTGGGGGGCCAGCCGCAGCATGCGCGTGGTGATCTCCAGCGTGCTGGTGCTGGCGCTGATCGGCATGTTCGGCATGTGGAACGACACGATGAAAACGGTGTCGATGATCCTGGCCTCGACCCTGATCTCCATCGCCATCGGCCTGCCGCTGGGCATCCTGATGTCGCGCTCGCAGCGGGTGCAGTCGGTGCTGAACCCGATCCTCGACGTGATGCAGACCATGCCGAGCTTCGTCTACCTGATCCCGGTGGTCATGCTTCTGGGCATCGGCCGGGTGCCGGGGCTGATCGCCGTGGTGATCTATGCGCTGCCGCCGATGATCCGCCTGACCAACCTCGGCATCCGCCAGGTCGACCGCGAGGTGCTGGAAGCCGCGGACGCCTTCGGCTCCTCGGCCTGGCAGAAGCTGGTCAAGGCCGAGCTGCCGCTGGCGCTGCCCACCATCATGGCCGGCATCAACCAGACCATCATGATGGCGCTGGCCATGGTGGTGATCGCCTCGATGATCGGGGTGCAGGGGCTGGGCCAGCCGGTGCTGCGCGCCATCAACAACCAGTATTTCACGCTGGGGCTGTTCAACGGCTTCGCCATCGTCGGCATCGCCATCCTGTTCGACCGCATCAGCCAGGCCTGGGGCAAGCGGCTGCAAAAGCATCACGAGGCCAGCCATGACTGATCCCATCGGCATCGAGATCCGCAATCTCTACAAGATCTTCGGCCCCAATCCCGAGACCCATGTCGCCGCCGTCCGCGCCGGCATGTCCAAGGCCGAGCTGCAGGCGAAGCACCACCATGTGCTGGGCCTGCGCGACATCAACATCTCGATCGCGCCGGGCAGCATCCAGGTGATCATGGGGCTGTCGGGTTCCGGGAAATCGACGCTGATCCGCCACATCAACCGGCTGATCGAGCCCACGGCGGGCGAGATCGTCATCGAGGGCCGCAACGTCGTCGAGATGTCCAGGGACGATCTGCGCGCGTTCCGCCGCCTCAAGACCGCGATGGTGTTCCAGAAGTTCGGCCTGCTGCCGCATCGCACCGTGCTGGACAATACCGCCTACGGGCTCGAAGTGCAGGGCATGTCCGAGGCCGAGCGCTATCGCACCGCCATGCGCTGGATCGAGCGGGTCGGCCTCAAGGGCTTCGAGAAGAGCTATCCCAGCCAGCTGTCGGGGGGCATGCAGCAGCGCGTCGGCCTGGCCCGCGCCCTGGCCAACGACGCCCCGATCCTCCTGATGGACGAGGCCTATTCGGCGCTGGACCCGCTGATCCGCTACGACATGCAGACGGTGCTGCTGGACCTGCAGCAGGAGGTCCGCAAGACCATCGTCTTCATCACCCACGACCTGGACGAGGCCTTGCGCATCGGCGACCGCATCGCGCTTCTGCGCGACGGTTCGGTGATCCAGCAGGGCACGGCGCAGGACATCGTCATGCGCCCGGCCGACGATTATGTCGCCAATTTCGTCCAGCATGTCGACCGGGGCAAGGTGCTGAAGGTGGGCGCGGTCATGGTGGCGCATCAGGGCTCCGAGCCGCTGCCCGAGGCCAGCATCGCCGCCGATGCCAGCATCGCCGAGGCGCTTCAGCGCATGGCCGCCAGCCGGTTGCAGGCCCTGCAGGTTCAGGACCCGGACGGGCAGCCGGTCGGGATCATCCCGTTCCAGAACGCCATCAACGCCTATACCGGAAGCGCGGCTGCGACCGCATGAAGATCGGGCTTGTCGGTGCCACCGGCTGGTTGGGCTCGGCGCTTGGCGCCGGGCTGTTGTCGCGCGGGATCGTCAGCCCGCGCGACCTGGTGCTGTCGAACCGCAGCGGGCCGCGCCCCGACTATCACGGCCATGCCGATGTGGTCTGGGCGCGGGACACCGCCGATCTGGCGGCGCAGAGCGACGTGATCGTGGTCTCGGTGCGCCCCGAGGACTGGCCCGGGCTGGCACTGCGGGCCGAGGGGCGGCTGGTGCTGTCCTTCATGGCCGGCGTCGACGCGGCCGCGCTTTCCGGTTGCGGCGGCCGGATCGTGCGGGCCATGCCCAATGCCGCGGCAGAAATCGGCGCCTCCTATTCGCCCTTTTGGGCGTCCGAGGCGGTGACGGCAGCAGACCGCGAGGTCGTGCGGCGGCTGCTGGGCGCCATCGGCACCACCGACGAGCTGGCGGATGAGGCCCAGATCGACCTGATGACCGCCCTGCCCGGCTCGGGCGCGGCCTATCCGGCGCTGATGGCCGTGGCGATGGCCGCGTTCATGCGGGCGCGGGGCATCCCCGACGCCATCGCCTGGCGCGCGGCCGAGGCCGCCGTGGTCGGCGGCGCCCGGCTGCTGGAGGGCCGCATCGCCGAGGCGCAGGCGCTGGTCTCCGCCTATCGCGATTATCGCGGCACCACCGCGGCGGGGCTCGACGCGGCCGAAGCGGCGGGCTTCAGCCGAGCCATCGAGGCCGCCCTCGCCGCCGCGACCGAGAAGGCTCGGCACATGGCGTCGGATCGAAACAGCGAGGGCTGATCCTGCGGCGTTGACGGATGGGATCCACAGCGCCGCAGTTGGCGGCACAAACCCGTCCCCCCGGACAAAGCGGCAAAAGCGCGGGCAACGCCAACCCGCAGCCTTCAGGCGGCAATGCGAAGCCGGGCATGGGCGGCGATTTCTTCGGGCCGAGAGACCCTGCACGTCTGACCCGCTCACCCCGCGAGACATTGACCGGCTGCTGAAAGCTCTCCGCAACGCGGCACACTGGACAGAAAGCGGGAAGTTCATCCTCGGATCGTTCGCAAGCCCTGTTTTCCAGCCGATCCCGGTCGGGCCCAGAATGATTTTTCAGGAGCCTTTTACCAAGCCGCGAAAAGGATTCTGATAGGGTGCAGAAATCGTGCTGGAATCGTTGAAGATCGGCCCGTTGGATGTGTCCGGCCGAATTGAAGGGGATTTCTCGGTTTCTGGCCCAGAGTCCCGCGTCGCCGCATGAACTTCTTGAGCAGTCCCTCGCCGCGCTGCCATGACGGTGCGTTTCGACACGGTCTCCACCCCTCGCAGGCAGAACTCGCCTCACCGCCCTCCGTCCGCCCGGGACCGGCTCCATTCCCGCTCGCGTGGGCGACAGCGCGGACGCAGCGAAAAGGCCGCGACGCCACCGATGATCCGGCGGGAACCGGGCGCGCAGGCTGGCGGTTCGGCATGCAACGCCGTCAGCAAGGACAAGCGCAGATGCAGCATCCCGCATTCCAACCCGGCCGCAACTGCTGGCGGGTCGAAACGGCCGAGCGCTTTTCGGTCATCGTCGACGGCGCCGATTATTTCCGGGCGCTGCGGGAATCGCTGCTCAAGGCGCAGCGGCTGGTGATCCTGATCGGCTGGGACTTCGATTTCGAGATCGAGATGCTGCCCGGCGAAAGCGATGCCGAAGGCGATGCTCCGGACGGCCTGCCGAACCGGATCGGCCCCTTCCTCGATGCGCTTGTGGACCGATGCCCCGGGCTCGACATCTACCTGCTGAAATGGAGCGGCGGCGCCCTGATCGCGCCCGGCGGCATGCTGCCGGCGGTGCGGATCAAGGTGCTGTCGCCGGAACAGATCCACCTGGCCTTCGACGGCCGCCATCCCATCGGCGCCTGTCACCACCAGAAGATCGTCGCCATCGACGATTCCCTGGCCTTTTGCGGCGGCATTGATGTGACCGCCGGGCGCTGGGACACCCGCGACCACAGCCCCGGCGACCTTTGCCGCCGGCAGGCGGATGGCGAGATCGCCCAGCCCTGGCACGATGTCACCACCGTCATGTCCGGCCCCGCCGCCGCGGCGCTCAGCCGGCTGGGCCGGGCGCGCTGGTCCCGCGCCCAGGACGCCGAAATGGACGAGGACTTCCGCCCCGGCGCCGACCGCTGGCCGGGCAGCGTGCCGGTGGGTTTTCGCGACGCCCGCATCGCCATCGCCCGGACCGAGCCGCCCGAATCCGACCGCGCCGCCGTGGCCGAGATCGAGCGGCTCTATCTCGACAGCATCGCCGCCGCGCGCGACTGCATCTATCTGGAATCCCAGTATTTCGCCGCCGACAGCATCACGGCGGCCATCGGCCGGCAGTTGGCCCGGCCCGACGGACCCGACGTGGTGGTGATAAATCCCCGCGCCGCCCAGGGCATGATCGAGGACGAGGCCATGCATGTCACCCGCAGCCGCATGATCCGGCAGCTGCGGGCGCTGGACCGGCACGACCGCTTCCGCATCCTCCATCCGGTCAATGCGGCGGGCGAGGACATCTATGTCCATGCCAAGGTCTCGATCATCGACGACCGGCTGCTGCGGGTGGGCTCGGGCAATATCGACCGCCGCTCGATGGGCTTCGACACCGAATGCGACGTGGCGCTGCTGGCCGAGGACCGCCGCGACCGCGACGCCGTCCGTGCCTTGCGCGACGGCCTGCTGGCCGAGCATCTGGGCCGCGACCCGGCCGAGGTCGCGCGGCGTATCGCCGAGGAAGGCAGCGTCACCGCCGCCATCGACGCGCTGAACCGCCCGCAAGGCCGCGGTCTGCGCCCGATCCGCCCGCGCAAGGAAAGCCTGCTGGGCAGCGTTCTGGCCGATACCCGCTTTTTCGACCCGCGCTATCGCCGCAGCGCCCAGGCGCGGCTGGGCATCACCTCGCGCCATGTCATGCTGGGCGGCGCGGCGCTGGCGGCGGGGGCATGGCTGTGGGCACGCCACCGCCGCGGCAAGTCCCGGCCGCCCGAGTGACGCGACAAGCCGGGGCCGTCCGCCCCGGCAGGTCCGGGCGTCTTATCCAATAATTTTACACGGAATTTCGCGACATGCGCGCCTCTGCGCGATTGCGACCCGGGGGAAGGGCGGTATATTCGCCATGAAATTCGGTTTGATAAGGAATTGAGATATGGGTTTCAAAGAAGCCGTCCGCATTTGCATGCAGGAAAAATACGTGACGTTCTCGGGGCGGGCTCCGCGGTCCGAATACTGGTGGTTCATCCTGTTCACCACGCTGGTCTCGGTCGTCGTGGTCGGGCTGGGCGTCGCCACCCTCAATTTCAGCACGGGCGAGCCGTCGACGCTGTCCTGGATCTTCTTCGGCCTGATCGGCCTATTCTATCTGGTGGTCGCCCTGCCGATGATCTCGGTCACCGTGCGCCGCTTCCACGACCGCAACCTGTCGGGTTGGTGGTACTTGGCCACCATCGTCGTCGGCGCCGTCCCCTATCTCGGCTTTCTGGCCAGCATCGCCGCGCTGATCATCACCATCCTGCGCGGCACCCCGGGCGACAACAATTTCGGCCCGGACCCGCTGAACCCGCGGAACAGCGCCGAAGTCTTTGCCTGAGAACCTGATCCGCGCCGGCTGCGCCGCCGTTCTGCTGGCGGCGGCCGCCATTCCCGCCCATGCGCAGCAGCAGGGCTTCCGGGTGACCGAGCCGCTGGACCCGCCCCTGGCCGAGGATGCCCGGACGCTGCGCGCCCAGGCCCGGATCCGCGGGATCGAGACCGAAGTGACCTATGCCGGCGCCATCGAAGGCGACCTGGCCGACGGGCCGGCCATCGAACTGCGCCCGCAGGGGACGGTGCGCCCGGCGGAACCGCCGCTGCCGGGCTCGGTCCCGGCCATCGCCGTGCTGGCGGCGCTGGCGGTCGGGCTGCTGCTGTGGCTGCGCTTCGGCGGCGCCGGCGCGCTGCTGGCCCCTGCCCCGCGCCCCGACCGGCCGCGCCCCGCCGCTCCGGCGGGCTGGGCGGTCGAGCCCGGCGACGGCACGGCCGACCCGCAGACCCTGCTGGCGCAGATCGCGGCCATGCCCGACCGCCGCGCCGCCCTGGTGCGGCTGCTGCATCACTGCCTGCTGGCCGCCGGTCAGGACAGCGACACCCGCTTCGCCCGCGCCGATACCGAGCGCGACGCCTTCCGCCGCCTGCCCTCCGGCTGGCGCCACCGCACGGCCCTGGGCCGACTGCTGCGCGCGACCGAGCTGGCGCATTACGGCGGTCGGGCGGTCGCGGATGCCGATTTCGCCGCCGCGCTGGACACCGGCCGGCGGGTGCTGATGCGGGAAGGGCCGGCCGATGCGTAGCCGCCTGCCGCTGCTGATCGTCGGCCTTCTGGTGCTGGGCGGGCTGGCGCTGCTGTTCCTGACCGGCCGCAACGCCGAAGAGCGGCGGATCGACGGCTCGGCCGTGGGCTTTGCACTGCTGGCGCCCTGGCTCGACAGCCAGGGCATCGCCGCCGAACAGGCCAACCCGCGGCTGTCGCCCCAGGTCGAGACCCTGGCGCTGCGGATCCTGCCGCTGCACGACATCGACCTGACGCGGCCGATGCGGACCGGCGGCAGTCCGCGCGACCAGTTCTATTCCGGCACCCTGATCGACACCGATCTGGGCAACCTGCTGTCCAAATACGACGAGATGTCGACGCTGGTGATCCTGCCGAAATGGGTCGCCGGCAGTTTCGCGCGCAAGGTGCTGCACCGCTCGGCGCTGATCCCGCAATCGCGCTACCCGACGCTGCTGGAGCAGGTGCTGGGCCGCTCCGGCGCCCGGCTGCTGCGCCCCGGCGACGGCTTTCGCAGCGAGGACAGTGCCTGGGGCCGGATCGCGCTGTTCCAGCCGCAGGTGCTGGACCCGGACCACCTGCCCGAGGGCTGCCGCAGCCTGCTGGACTTTGCCGGCGGCGCGCTGGTGCTGGGCTGCGAACATCCCGACATGCCGCCGCTCTATGTCCTCGCGGACCCCGACCTGATGAACAACCACGGCCTGCCGCTGGCCCGGAACGGCAAGGCGGCGGCGGCACTGCTGCGCAAGATCCTGAACGGCAACACCCGGCCAGTCTATCTGGACCCCTACGATGCCAGCTACATCAATGTCTGGGACGAGGCCGCCGAGGACGAGCAGCGCCGCGACTACCAGCGCGACGCCGAGGCTTTCGCGCGTTTCTTCGATCCGCCCTTCGACGCGCTCTGGGCGATGATGCTGATCGTGCTGGGCGTCGCCTTCTGGCGCGGCGCGGTGCGTTTCGGCCCGCTGGGTGCAGCCGATGCCACACCAGCCGAGCAGTCGAAATCCGCCGCCATCGCCACCAAGGCGCGGCTGCTGCGGCTTTCGGGCCACGACGGCCGCATGGTCGCCGACTATGTCCGCGCCGATCTGGCGCAGCGCGCCCGCCAGACCTTCGGCCCCGGTGCCGCGCAGGCCGGGCAGGCGCGGCTGTTCGCGCATCTGGCCCGGCGCGACCCTGCCGCGGCCGAGGCGTTGCGCCAGGCCGCCGAGGCACTGACCACCCGCGCGCCGCACATGCCGTCGGCCGAGCTGGCCCGCACGCTTCACACCTATCGCAGCCTTCTGGAGACCCTGACCCATGGCCATGACCCTGACCGAGTTCCAAAGCCTCGCTGACGCGCTGCGCGGCGAGATCCGCAAGGTCATCGCCGGGCAGGACGCGCTGATCGACCACCTGCTGATCGCGCTGTTCGCGCGCGGCCACTGCCTGCTGGAAGGCCCGCCCGGCACCGCCAAGACCCTGCTGGCGCAATGCCTGTCGCAGGTGACGACGCTGGACTTCGGCCGGGTGCAGTTCACCCCCGACCTGATGCCGGGCGACGTGCTGGGGGTCAGCCTGTTCAACTTCCAGACCAACGAATTCCGGCTGACGCGCGGCCCGATCTTCACCGACATCCTGCTGGCGGACGAGATCAACCGCGCCCCGCCCAAGACCCAGTCCGCCCTGCTGCAGGCCATGAACGAGCGCGAAGTGACGATCGACGACAAGACCCATCCGCTGGGCGCCGAGTTCTTCGTCATCGCCACCCAGAACCCGATCGAGCAGCACGGCACCTATCCGCTGCCCGAGGCGCAGCTGGATCGCTTCCTGTTCAAGCTGGTCGTCGATTTCCCCGACCGCGCGGCCGAGATCGCCATCCTGGGCCGCGGCACCCTGCGCCCGGTGGGCGAGGGCGCGGCGCCGCTGGCCGCGGTGATGACGCGCGAGGCGTTGCGCCAGGGCCATGCGCTGGTCGATGCGATCCGGCTGGACGACAGCATCGTCGGCTATATCGTCGACCTGACCCGCGCCACCCGCAGCGATGCCGAGCTGCTGCACGGGGTCTCGACCCGGGCGGCCGCGGCGCTGGCGGCGGCGGTGCGGGCGCGGGCGGCGCTGGACGGGCGCGACTATGCCCTGCCCGACGACGTGCAGGCGCTGTTCCTGCCGGCCATGCGCCATCGCATCGTCCTGGGCCCCACCGCCGAGATCGACGGCCGCAGCCCCGACGAGGTGCTGACCGCGATCCTGAACCGCCAGGACGCGCCGCGCTGATGCGGCCTTCGCCGCGCCTGATCGCGCTGGTGCTGGTGCTGCTGGCGGCCAGCGTGCTGCGCATCGCCGCCGGCCCCGGCCACGCGCCGGCGCTGCTGCTGATCTGGGGCGCGCTGGTCGCGGTCGCGGGGCTGGACGCGCTGCTGTCGCTGCCCGCGCGCCGCATCCAGGTCCTGGCCGAGGCGCCGGCCAGCGGCTTTTCCGGGACCGAGGTCGCGCTGCACCTGCAGCTTTCGGCCCGGCCGCGGCTGCCGCCGGTGCTGGACCTGGTGCTGACCCACGACGCCGGCATCGACAGCCCGCCCGCCATGGGCATCTCCGCCGCGGGCCAGGCGCTGGCGCTGGACCTGCCGCTGCTGCTGCGCCAGCGCGGCCCGCGCCGCGTCACCCGGCTGTCGCTGCGCTATCCCTCGCGGCTGCGGCTGTTCGAGATCATCGGCAACCGCCCGCTGGACCTGACCATCGCCTGCCTGCCCAATATCCGCCCCGTCCTGTCGGGCGCGATCCAGGCGCAGATGCTGCCGCTTCTGGACGGGGCCCGGCTGATGCGGACCCGCGGCGAGGGGTCCGAGTTCCACCAGCTGCGCGACTTCACCCCCGGCATGGACCCGCGCAGCATCGACTGGAAACGCTCGGCGCGCGCCCGCGCCATGGTCGCCCGCGAAACCCGGGCCGAGCGCAACCACCAGATCATCCTGTGCCTGGACACCGGCCACCTGATGGCCGAGCGGCTGGGCGACCTCAGCAAGCTGGACCATGCCATCAACGCCAGCCTGGCCCTGGCCTGGGCGGCGGGGCTGGGGGGCGACAACGTCGGCTTCTACAGCTTCGCCGCCCGCCCGCAGCCGTTCCTGCCGCCGCGCCCCGGCCGCGCCGCCTTCGGCCGCATCCAGGGCGCCTGCGTCGGGCTGGAGCAGCAGGCGGTGGAAAGCAACCACACGCTGGGGCTGACGACGCTGAACGGCAAGCTCAAGCGCCGCTCGCTGGTGATGGTGTTTTCCGATTTCGTGGACAGCACCACCGCCGAGCTGCTGGTCGAGAACCTGGCCGTCATGCAGCGCCAGCACCTGATCCTTTACGTCGCGCTGCGCGACCCGGCCCTGCTGGCGCTGACCCGCCCGGCCGAGGACGGGCTTGACGCCATCGCCCGCGCCGTCGCCGCGAACCAGATCCTGGCCGAGCGGCAGGCGGTGCTGGACAAGCTGAACCGGCTGGGGATCCTGTGCCTGGACGCCAGCCCCGGCGCGCTGACCCCCGCCCTGCTGTCGCGCTATATCGAGATCAAGGCCAAGGAGCTGATATGACCGCCGCCGCCCCCTTGCCCCCGGACGCCATCCGCTCGGCCCGCTTCCGCGCCGAGCGCGAGCCGGGCTGGCGCCGGCTGGAGCAGCTGCTGCACCGGACCGAGCGCGGCGGTGCGCGGGCGCTGAGCTACGACCAGGCGCTGGAACTGGCCAGCCTCTATCGCCAGGCGATGAATTCGCTGTCGGTGGCGCGGGCGATCTCGATGGACAAGGCGCTGCTGACCTATCTGGAGGCGCTTTGCGCGCGGGCCTATCTGGCGGTCTATGCGCCGCAGGAAAGCCTGCGCGGGCTGTTCTCGCAGCTGCTGCGCCAAGGCATCCCGCAGGCGGTGCGGCGCTGCCTGCCGGCGCTGGCCATCGGCTTTCTGGCCATGCTGCTGGGCGCGGTGCTGGGCTGGGTGCTGGTGCGTCAGGACCCCAGCTGGTTCTACAGCTTCGTGCCCGCCGGCCTGGCCGACGGCCGCACGCCGGAAGCCTCGGCCGACTACCTGCGCACGACCCTGTTCGACGGCGCCGGCCAGGGGCAGGACGGCATGACCGCCTTTGCCTCGTTCCTGTTTTCCAACAACACCCAGGTCGCGATCCTGACCTTCGCGCTTGGCATCTTCCTTTGCGCACCCAGCTTCGTGCTGACCTTCTACAACGGGCTGGTGCTGGGCGGCTTCACCTCGGTCTTCGCCGGCAAGGGGCTGGGCTACGAGGTCGCGGGCTGGCTGTCGATCCATGGCGTGACCGAGATCGCGGCGATCTGCCTGGCCTGCGCCGGCGGGGCGCAGCTGGGGCTGGCGCTGCTGCTGCCCGGCCGGCAGCCGCGCCGCGCCGCGCTGCGCGACCGCGGCCGCGATGCGGTCAAGCTGATGCTGCTGGCCGGGCTGATGCTGGTCGTCGCCGCGCTGATCGAGGGCTTCCTGCGCCAGCTGGTCACCTCGACCCCGCTGCGGCTGGCGATCGGCTGGGGGCTGGGCCTGGGCTGGCTGGCGTGGCTGACGCTCTGCGGCCGCGATCCCCGCCCCGCCGCGGTGCCGGCATGAGCCGCGCCGCCGCCGCCCCGGCCGCGCCCGGCAACCGGCGCCCGCCCCGGCCCGCCGCCCTGCGCCGGCAATGGCAGCAGGTCCCGCCCGAGGGCGTGCCCATCGCCTTCACCATAGCCAGCCTCGGCAGCCGCTTCGGGGCGCAGCTGCTCGACATCCTGCTGACCTATGGCGGCGCCTTCCTGCTGCTGCTGGCGCTGCTTTGGGCCGGCGCGCTGACCTGGACGGCGCTGGCCGCCTTCTTCGCGCTGGCCAGCTTCTTCATCCGCGTGCCCTATTACGCGCTGGCCGAGCTGGTCTGGAACGGCCGCACCCTGGGCAAGCGCATCGTCGGCATCCGGGTGGTCAGCCTGGATGGCCGCCGCCTGACCCCGCACCAGATCGTCGCGCGCAACCTGATGAAAGAGGTCGAGGTCTTTCTGCCCATCGCCACCATCTTCGGCGCCGCCGACACCAGGGGGGTGCTGAACCTGCTGCTGCTGGCCTGGTTCATCGGCGTGCTGTTCGTGCCGGTCCTGAACCGCCGCAAGCAGCGGCTGGGCGACATGCTGGCGGACACCATCGTCGTCGACACGCCGCGCGCCGCGCTGCTGCCCGATCTTTCCACGGTCGAGACCCGGCGCGGCTATGAGTTCACCGCCGCCCATCTGGACGTCTATGGCCGCTACGAGCTGCAGGTGCTCGAAGAGATCCTGCGCGTGCCGCCGAAATCGGCAGAGGCGCGCGAGAAGGTCGGCACCATCGCCCAGACCATCCGCCGCCGCATCGGTTATGACGAGGCGGTGCCGCCGGCGCGGGAATGGGATTTCCTGATGGATTTCTATCGCGACCAGCGCGAATTCCTGGAAAGCCGGCACCTGTTCGGCGACAGCCGCGAGGACAAGTTCTACCCCGGCGACCGCTGACCGCGGCCCCGGCGCGCCGCCGTCGCGCGCCGCCCGGGACCGTGCTGCGATGCAGCGACTCAATGCCGCAGCTGAACGATCTTGCATCCGTCGGAAAAATTTCGGTGCGTCTCGGCCCCTGCGCGCTATCATCTGCCGGACGCTCGCTCCGCGGCCTGCCCGAAGATCCATGAAACTGCTGGATTTTTTGGCACGGAATTCCCGTCAGGAAAACATTTCTCCCAGCGAGAAAGTTTCTCTTGAAGAAAGAGGCATTCCAGTGAATAAATTTCTTCAGAGCCTTCCATGGACCAGAATGGAGTAGAGAACATGTGCGGCATCGTTGGCCTGTTCCTGAAGAACGAGGAACTGCACCCCAAACTTGGGGACCTGTTGACAGACATGCTGATCACCATGACCGACCGCGGCCCCGACAGCGCCGGGATCGCGATCTATGGTGACGACAGCAACAAACTGAAGATGACCATCCAGTCGGACACGCCCGAGGAAACCTTCCACGGGCTCGACAGCGCGCTGTCGCTGGCGCTGGACGGTCCCGTCAGCATCCGCGTGATCGACACCCACGCCGTGCTGACCCTGCCCGAGGGCAGCGAGGCCCAGGCCCGCGCCTTCATGGCCGAAAAGGGCATCCGCGTCATGGGCGCCGGTCATTCGATGGAGATCTTCAAGGAAGTCGGCCTGCCCAAGGACGTGGCCGCCCGCTTCCACGTGCGCGACATGGCCGGCAGCCACGGCATCGGCCACACCCGCATGGCCACCGAAAGCGCCGTGACCACGCTGGGCGCGCACCCGTTTTCGACCGGGGACGACCAGTGCCTGGTGCATAACGGCTCGCTCTCGAACCACAACCAGATGCGCCGCATCCTGACCGAGAAGGGCTTCAAGCCGCAGACCCAGAACGACACCGAGGTCGCCGCCTGCTACATCTCGTCGCGGCTGGCCGAGGGCGCCAACCTGGGCCAGGCGCTGGAAGGCACGCTGGACGACCTGGACGGGTTCTTCACCTTCGTCGTCGGCACCAAGAACGGCTTCGGCGTCGTGCGCGACCCGATCGCCTGCAAGCCCGCCGTCATGGCGGAAACCGACGACTATGTGGCCTTCGGCAGCGAATACCGCGCCCTGGCCAACCTTCCCGGCATCGAAAACGCCCGCGTCTGGGAGCCCGAGCCTGCCACCGTCTATTTCTGGGAACGCTGACATGCAGACTATCGACCTTTCCACCACCCCGCTCCGCGAGCTGAACCAGGCCCTGCAAGCGCAGGCCGCCCAGACCAACCAGACCGAATGGGTGATCGAGAACCCGAAGGGCGCCCATGCCATCGCCGTCGGCCTGGACGCGCCGATCGAGGTGACCGTCAAGGGTTCGACCGGCTATTACTGCGCCGGCATGAACAAGCAGGCCACCGTGAAGGTCAAGGGCTCGGCCGGTCCGGGCGTGGCCGAGAACATGATGTCGGGCACCGTCATCATCGACGGCGATGCCAGCCAATATGCCGGCGCCACCGGCAATGGCGGCCTTCTGGTCATCAAGGGCAACGCCTCCAGCCGCTGCGGCATCTCGATGAAGGGCATCAACATCGTCGTCTTCGGCAATGTCGGCCACATGTCGGCCTTCATGGCGCAGTCGGGCAACCTGGTGGTGCTGGGCGATGCCGGCGACGCGCTTGGCGACTCGCTTTACGAGGCGCGGATGTTCGTGCGCGGCTCGGTCAAGTCGCTGGGCGCGGATTGCATCGAGAAAGAGATGCGCCCCGAGCATATCGAGATCCTGAAGGACCTGCTCGAGCGTTCCGGCGCCGATGCCAAGCCCGAGGAATTCAAGCGCTACGGTTCGGCCCGCAAGCTCTACAACTTCAACGTCGATCACGCTGGTGCCTATTGATGAGGGACATCATGGACAAGACCCCCCAAACCCTGCCGCGCGAGAGCTATACCTATTCGCCCAGCATCAACTCGGAAATCCGCCGCGCCGCCGACACCGGCATCTATGACATCCGCGGCGGCGGCGCCAAGCGCAAGGTCCCCAGCTTCGACGACCTGCTGTTCCTGGGCGCCTCGATCAGCCGCTATCCGCTGGAAGGCTATCGCGAGCGCTGCGACACCTCGGTGACGCTCGGCACCCGCTTCGCCAAGAAGCCGATCGAGCTGAAGATCCCGGTCACCATCGCCGGCATGTCCTTCGGCGCGCTGTCGGGCCCGGCGAAAGAGGCCCTGGGCCGCGGCGCCACCATGGCCGGCACCTCGACCACCACCGGCGACGGCGGCATGACCAACGAGGAACGCGGCCATTCCGAGAAGCTGGTCTATCAGTATCTGCCCTCGCGCTACGGCATGAACCCCGACGACCTGCGCCGCGCCGATGCGATTGAAATCGTGGTCGGCCAGGGTGCGAAACCGGGCGGCGGCGGCATGCTGCTGGGCCAGAAGATCACCGAGCGCGTGGCCAAGATGCGCAACCTGCCCATCGGCATCGACCAGCGTTCCGCCTGCCGCCACCCCGACTGGACCGGCCCGGACGACCTGGAGATCAAGATCCTGGAGATCCGCGAGATCACCAACTGGGAAAAACCGATCTACATCAAGATCGGCGGCGCCCGCCCCTATTACGACACCGCGCTGGCGGTCAAGGCGGGCGCGGACGTGGTCGTGCTGGACGGCATGCAGGGCGGCACCGCCGCGACCCAGGACGTGTTCATCGAACATGTCGGCCAACCGACGCTGGCCTGCATCCGTCCCGCGGTGAAGGCGCTGCAGGACCTGGGCATGCATCGCAAGGTGCAGCTGGTGGTCTCGGGCGGCATCCGCTCGGGCGCGGACGTGGCCAAGGCGCTGGCGCTTGGCGCCGATGCGGTCGCCATCGGCACCGCGGCGCTGATCGCCCTGGGCGAGAACGACCCGAAATGGGGCGACGCCTATGCCGAGCTCGGCACCACCGCCGACGCCTATGACGACTGGCACGAGGGCAAGGACCCGGCCGGCATCACCACCCAGGACCCCGAGCTGATGAAGCGCCTGGACCCGGTGACGGCGGCGCGGAAACTGCGCAACTTCCTTGCGGTCCTGACGCTGGAATGCCAGACCATCGCCCGAGCCTGCGGCAAGAGCCACGTCCACAACCTGGAGCCCGAGGATCTGTGCGCCCTGACGCTGGAGGCGGCCGCCATGGCCGGCGTGCCTCTGGCGGGGACCAACTGGATCCCTGGTCAGAGCGGCTTCTGACAAGACCAGAAGGGCGGGGCATGCACCCCGCCCCGGCTTTTCCGTAATTCAACAGGGACCAATCCAAATGACCGATCTTGCCGAATTCGCCCGGGAAAAAGGCGTCAAGTATTTCATGGTGTCCTACACCGACCTGGTGGGGGCGCAGCGCGCCAAGCTGGTGCCGACCTACATGATCAACAATGTCGTTTCCGGCGGTGCCGGTTTCGCAGGTTTCGCGGGCGGTTTCGTGCTGACCCCCGCCCATCCGGACATGCTGGGCATGCCGGATGCGGACACCGTCATTCAGCTGCCCTGGAAGCCCGAGGTGGCCTGGGTCGCGGCCAACCCCGCGATGTATGACAGCCCGCTGCCGCAGGCGCCGCGCAACGTGCTGCGCAACGTGATCGCCGAGATGGAAAAGGAAGGCCTGCGGATCAAGACCGGGGTCGAGCCGGAATTCTTCTTCCTGACGCCCGAAGGCGACCGCATCGCCGACACCCGCGACACCGCCGCCAAGCCCTGCTACGACCAGCAGGCGATCATGCGCCGCTATGACGTCATCTCGGAAGTCAGCGACTACATGATCGAACTGGGCTGGGAACCCTACCAGAGCGACCACGAGGACGCGAACGGCCAGTTCGAGATGAACTGGAAATACGACGACTCGCTGGCGACGGCCGACAAGCTGGCCTTCTTCAAGTTCATGATGAAGTCGGTGGCCGAAAAGCACGGGCTGCGCGTGACCTTCATGCCGAAGCCGTTCCTGGAGCTGACCGGCTCGGGCATGCACGCCCATATCTCGGGCTGGAGCCTGGACGGCAAGACCAATGCCTTCTACGACGGCAACGACGAGCTGGGCCTGTCCGAGGTCGGCCACCACTTCCTGGGCGGCATCATGAAGCACGCCTCGGCGCTGGCCGCGATCACCAACCCGACCATCAACAGCTACAAGCGCATCAACGCGCCGCGCAGCTCGTCGGGGGCGACCTGGGCGCCGAACTCGGTCACCTGGTCGGGCGACAACCGCACCCACCTGGTCCGCGTGCCGGGCAAGGGCCGGATCGAACTGCGCCTGCCGGACGGAGCCTCGAACCCCTACCTGCTGCATGCCGTGATCATGGCCGCCGGCCTGGACGGCATCCGCCACAAATGCGATCCCGGCAAGCGGCTGGACATCGACATGTATGCCGACGGCCATATGGTGAAGGACGCGCCCAAGCTGCCGCTGAACCTGCTGGACGCCATCCGCGCCTTTGACCAGAATACCGAGTTGAAGGCGGCGCTTGGCGAGGAGTTCTCGGCATCCTTCATCGAAATGAAGATGAAAGAGTGGAACGCCTATGCCTCGCACCTGACCCAATGGGAGCGGGATCACACCCTGGACATCTGAACCACGCGGTCCACTTTGCCACGGTGAGGCAGAATTGGCTCAATTGGTTCCCTTTTGGACTAGCAGACCCCGGATCGACACGCTACAACTGGCGTATTGAAACCGGAGTCTGCATTTTGTCATCGCTCCCCCAATCATCGCAACCCTCCACGCCCAGCAAGACCGGGCTTGGTTCCACGGTGCAGATGGTGGTGGATGCGCTCAGTGCGCGGCTGGCGGCGGGGGAATACCCGCGGGGCAGCCGGCTTCCCTCCGAGCGCCAGCTTGCCGCCAGCCTGCAGGTCGCGCGCAATACCCTGCGCGAGGCGCTGGACATCCTGGAGCAGCGCGGGCTGATCACCCGCCGCGCCGGCGCCGGCTCCTATGTCGCCGAACCCGAGCATTGGGACAATGCCGTTCCCGTCGCCGCCGCCACCGGGCCGCTGCACCTGCATGTGATGCGCGGCATCATGGAACCCGAGATCGCGCGGCTGGCCGTTCTGCACATGTCCTCGGCCGGCATTGAGGCCCTGGCCCGCATTCTGGACGAAATGCGCGCCACCTCGGACCCGGCGCAGTTCACCCGCTGCGAAGAGGATTTCCAGCAGAAACTGGCCGAAGGAACCTGCAATCCGCTGCTGATCGCCTGCTACAACCTGGTGGTGAAGGCGCGCCGCCAGCGCCATCGCGCCGCCATGCTGCGGCGGCTGACCACGCCCGAGCGCATGGCCTACCAGCGCCAGGTCCATGCCGCGCTGCTGAACGCGCTGGTCGGCCGCGACATCGCCGAGGCGACCGAGCTGGTCCAGCAAATGCTGATCGAGGAACAGCGCCTGCTCATGCAGGAGAACTGAGGTCGCGGCCGCGCAATTCGGCCCGCTGCTGCCACAGCAGCCCCTGCGCCTCCATTTCGCGCAACAGCAGCGCCTCGTGCCGGTCCAGCCAATCCAGGACCGAGCCGAAGCCGGCGATCCGCGCGACGCCCTGCATGACCCGCACCACCGGCCAGCTGCCGATCAGGGCGTTGTCGATGCCGAACAGCGCCTCGCCATACCAGCGCGCGGGGCCGAAGACCTGCATCATCTGCCCGCCCCGCTTCATCGAATCCAGCACGGTCAGCGGCTCGGTGGTGCCGGCGATCTCGACCGCCTGCTGCCACAGGTCCAGCGCCGCGGCATATTCCCAGCTGACCGCCGACCAATGGCCCGGGAAACGCTGCTGATAGGCGGCATGAAAGGCGGCGGGCTGGCGAAAGAAGAAGGCGGTGCCGGCCAGCGCCGGATCGTCGAAATCGGGGAAGTGGAAGATGAAATCCTCCATGAAATCCAGTGAGGTGCGCGCCACTAGCCGGCTGTAGTTGTCCCCGGTCGCCGACAGGATCGGACCGCGGAAACCGGCGTGGAAGGCGGCCTCGGTCAGGGCATGGACCATATGCGGTTCGGACGAGCCCCAGCACAGCACCTGGGGATCGTCCTGCAGCATGGCGGCGACCATGGCCTCGGCGTCGCAGGCATCGCGCGGATAGCGCAGTTCGCGGAGGATCTGCATGTCTTCCGCCTTGAACGCGGCCCGATAGCTGGCAAGCCCGGGCTGACCCAGCATGTCCTCCTGGCCGCACATGGCCACGCGCTTCAGCTCGGGCCGGGTCGCGGCCAGCCACTCCACCCCCGTCACCACATAGATCGGATGCACCTCGGCCGGGGCGATCAGGCTGGGCGTCTCGGGCGACAGGTCGAAGGGCAGCAGCGTCGTCGTCAGCACGCGATGCGCCATCAGCCAGGGCAGCGCCGGCGCCAGCGAATCCCCGCCCAGGGTCAGGATCACCTGCGCGCCCGCCCGCTCGACCAGCTCCATCGCCGCCACCCGCGTCTCGACCGGGCTGATGGCGGCGTCGCGGGCCAGGATCTCGACCCGGCGCCGGCGCGGCCCGACGATCAGCCCGCCCTGTTCGTTCACCCAGTCCGCCCAGATCAGGCAGCCCTCCAGCCCCGGCTTGCCCCAGGGCGCCGACGGCCCGCTGAGAGGGGCGAGAAAGCCGATTCGCACCGGCGTGGCGGCGTGATGCAGATTTCGCGGCAGGCTGCCGGCCATCGCCAGCCGCTGTGCCAAAGATATGCTCATGTTCATCCCCTATCTGCCCGGATCCTTGCCGACTTCGGCAAAATTTCAAAGAAGCGTTCTTCTTCACAATAAAAATTCTTGACCAACGAGGAACCAATCTCTCTAATTGGTTCATGCCAAATAAAACGGAACCATAAATTGGTCCGGACCGCAGGGAGCAAGACAATGACAAAGCGAGTCGCCGTCATCGGCGCTGGCCCTTCCGGGCTTGCCCAGTTACGGGCCTTCCAATCCGCCGCCCGCAAGGGCGCCGAAATCCCCGAGATCGTCTGCTTCGAGAAACAGTCGAACTGGGGCGGGCTGTGGAACTACACTTGGCGCACCGGCACCGACGAGCACGGCGAGCCGGTGCATGGCTCGATGTATCGCTATCTCTGGACCAACGGTCCCAAGGAGGGGCTCGAGTTCGCCGACTATTCCTTCGAGGAGCATTTCGGCAAGCAGATCGCATCCTATCCGCCGCGCGCCGTGATGTTCGACTATATCGAGGGCCGGGTGCTGAAGGCCGGGGTCCGCGACTGGATCCGCTTCAACTCGGTGATCCGCTGGATCGAGTTCGACGCCGACGCCAACGACTTCACCGTCACCGTGCACGACATGAAAAAGGATCATGTCTACAAGGAGCGGTTCGACCACGTCATCGTCGCCTCGGGGCATTTCTCGTCGCCGAACGTGCCGGAATATCCGGGCTTCGACCAGTTCTACGGCCGCATCACCCATGCCCACGACTTCCGCGACGCCCGCGAGTTCGAGGGCCAGGACGTGCTCATCGTCGGCTCCAGCTATTCGGCCGAGGACATCGGCTCGCAATGCTGGAAATACGGCGCGAAATCGGTGACTTCCTGCTATCGCTCGGCGCCGATGGGCTTCAAATGGCCCGACAACTGGGAAGAAAAGCCGGCCATGGTGCGGGTCGAGGGCAAGACCGTGTTCTTCAGCGACGGATCGAGCCGCACGATCGCCATCATCCTCTGCACCGGCTACAAGCACTATTTCCCGTTCCTGCCGGACGATCTGCGGCTGAAGACGGCGAACCGGCTGGCGACGGCGGACCTCTACAAGGGCGTGGTCTATGCCCACAACCCGCGCATGTTCTATGTCGGCATGCAGGACCAGTGGTTCACCTTCAACATGTTCGACGCCCAGGCCTGGTATGTGCGCGACATCATCATGGGCCGCATCGAGGTGCCGCAGGACAAGCAGGTGCTGCTGGCTGACGTGGCCGAGCGCGAGGCCCGCGAGGAAGCCAGCGACGACGTGAAATACGCGATCAAGTATCAGGGCGACTATGTAAAGGAGCTGATCGCCGAGACCGACTATCCCAGCTTCGACGTCGATGGCGCCTGCGCGGCCTTCTACGAATGGAAGCATCACAAGGCCGTCGACATCATGGCCTTCCGCAACCACTGCTATCGCTCGGTCATCACCGGCACCATGGCGCCGGTGCACCATACGCCCTGGAAAGACGCGCTGGACGACTCGATGGAAGTCTATCTCCAGAACTGACCCCCCCGACTGGGGCGGTGTTCGTCACCGCCCCGTCTTTTTTCGGCAATGGAGGCTCGCATGAGCACCATCACCTATCCCACTCTGATCCGGCCCGGGCCGCCCCGACCCAGCGGGTTGCGGGTCGCTTCGGCCGTGGGGCACGCGCCCGCACGCGAACGCCATACCGTCGCGGGCGGCGGCGCACTGCTGGTGCCGCTGGCCCGGAACGACCGCGTCACCATCGTCAACGCCGAGGGCGGTCAGCGCGCGGAACTGGTCGCCGTGGACATGACCGCCCGCCCCGGCCTGCTGGGCCCGGCCGGCGAGGAGCCGCACGGGCTGCGCCGCGCCCTGTCCTCGGGCGAGGAAAGCCTGGCCCGGCTGGCGCGCGGGATCGCCGCCCGGGGCATCGACCTGTCGCGCCCCTGCGCCATCACGCTGTTCGGCGAGGCCAGCCCCGCCGGCGACAGCGCCGAATTCACCGCCTTGGATGCGGGCTGGCTGATCGTGGCCGCGCCCGCCGATCCGATGGACCCCGAGACCGGCGCCACCGCCACGCCGCTGACGCTGCTGATCGACCGCGCGAGCCCTCGCGCCAAGCAGGGGTTCGAGCTGCCCGACCCGCTGGCCGATCCGATCCTGGACATCCGGGTGAAATCCGCCACGGCCCAGGCCTATCTGGTCCGGGCCGGCGAATATATCCAGATCCTGGACGTGGATGGCCGGCAGTGCACGGATTTCCAGTGTTTCGACGCCCGCAAGCTGGATCGCGGCGTCCAGAACCCGCTGGACGTCACCACGACCCGCACCATCCTGGGCCACAGCTACGCCATGCCCGGCCTGCATGCGAAATATTTCGACCAGGACATGGAGCCGCTGATCGAGGTGGTGCAGGACACCTGCGGCCGCCACGACGCCTTTGCCATGGCCTGCTCGTCGAAATATTACGACGACATCGGCTATCCCGGCCATGCCAACTGCTCGGACAATTTCAACGGTGCGCTGGCTGAATACGGCGTCGATCCGCGCAAGGGCTGGATGGCGGCGAATTTCTTCTTCAACACCTGGATCGACGACCATGGCGTCCTGATGACGGACGAGCCCTGGTCGCGGCCGGGCGATTACGTTCTGCTGCGGGCGTTGACCGACGTGGTCTGCGTCAGCTCCGCCTGCCCCGACGACACCACCGCCGCCAATGGCTGGCATCTCTCGGACATCCACGTCCGCAGCTATGCCGCCAGCGAACGCTTCCAGCGTGCCGTCGCCTGGCGGCCGCTGCCAGAATCAGAGCCGATCATGACCCGCCAGACCGCCTTCCACGACAGTTTCGCCGCGCTGACCCGCGACTTCATCGAATACAAGGGGTTCTGGCTGCCGAACACCTTCCCAAATTCCTCGCCCGAAGAGGAATACCGCGCCTGCCGGACCGGCGTGGCGGTCATGGACCTGTCGGCGCTGCGCAAGTTCGAGGTCACCGGCCCGGACAGCGAGGCGCTGATGCAATGGGTGCTGACCCGCGACGTCAAGAAGCTGGGCGTGGGCCAGGTGGTCTATTCCTCGATGTGCTATCCGCATGGCGGCATGATCGACGACGGCACGTTGTTCCGCATGGGGCCGGACCGCTTCCGCTGGATCGGCGGCACCGATTACGGCGGCGAATGGATGCGCGAGCAGGCCGAGGCGCTGGGGCTGAACGTGATGATCCGCTCCTCGACCGACCAGCTGCACAACCTGGCCGTCCAGGGGCCGAAAAGCCGCGAGGTGATGAACGCGGCGATCTGGACCGCGCCGCACCAGACCGCGATCCCGGAGCTGGGCTGGTTCCGCTGGACCGTCGGCCGGACGGGCGGCCCGAACGGCGCCCCGGTCGTGGTTTCGCGCACCGGCTACACCGGCGAGCTGGGCTATGAGATCTTCTGCCACCCGAAGGACGGGGCCGAGGTCTTTGCCGCCGTGGCCGAAGCCGGCGCGCCCCATGGCATCAGGCCGATGGGCCTGGCGGCGCTGGACCTGTTGCGCATCGAGGCCGGGCTGGTCTTCGCCGATTACGAGTTCACCGACCAGACCGACCCGTTCGAGGCCGGCGTCGGCTTCACCGTGCCGCTGAAGACCAAGACCGACGACTTCGTCGGCCGCGAGGCGCTGATCCGGCGCAAGGAGAGCCCGCGCTGGAAGCTGGTGGGGATCGAGATCGACAGCCGCATCCCGGCGCATCACGGCGATTGCCTGCATATCGGCCGGGCGCAGATCGGAGAGATCACCTCGGCCATGTGGTCGCCGCTTCTGGACAAGCAGATCGCCCTGGCCCGCGTGGACGTGACCCATGCGGACGAGGGCACTGAAATCGAGGTCGGCAAGCTCGACGGGCAGCAGAAGCGCCTGCCCGCGCGCATCACCGCCTTCCCGCATTACGACCCGAAGAAAGAACGACCGCGGTCCTGAAACCGCGGCGCCATCACAGGGAGGTTCGACATGATTGCAGCCAGACGTCGCCACGACGTCGGCCGGCGCCGAAACATCACGCCCCGCGCGTGGTTGGCGACCGGCACCAGGACAGGCCGTTCCCGGCATCGGGAAGGGAATCGCCCTGGGTTGTTCTGCCGGACCCGCACTCTTTCGCCGGGGCATGGGAGGTGCCCCGGCGAGGTCAAACCCAAGCCAGTCCCGCCAGGACAGCATCGGGGTCCGAGGACGGCTTGTCCAAGAGGGAAATGCGACAATGGTTGAACACTCAACGTCCAGTTCGCTGGCCGGGACGGACGCGGCAGACGGGGCAGTCAGGCAGGGATCGCTGCATCGCACGCTTGACTGGCGCGGCGCTTTCTGGGTGGCGGCGGGCGTGCCGCCGCTGGTGCTGTTCTCGATCGGGGGCATCGCGGGCGTCGCCGGCAAGGCGGCCTTCGTCGTCTGGATGCTGTCCATGTGCATGGGCTTCCTGCAAAGCTTCACCTATGCCGAGATGGCGGGCATGTTCGGCAACAAGTCGGGCGGGGCCTCGGTCTATGGCGCCACGGCCTGGCTGCGCTATTCCAAGCTGATCGCGCCGCTGTCGGTCTGGTGCAACTGGTTCGCCTGGTCGCCGGTGCTGTCCTTGGGCTGCGCTATCGCCGCCGGCTATATCCTGAACTCGCTGTTCCCGATCCCGCTGGCCAGCAGCCAGCCGGTGATGGAGTGGGTGACGGCGAATATCGCCAGTTACACCGCGCAGACGCAGGCGGTGATCGACTATATCGCCGCCAATCCCGGCACCGCCACGGACGCGGCGATCCAGGCCGTGGCCCAGGCCGACGGCGTGGCCGCGCTGACGCCCGCCTTCCGCACCTGGGAAGCCCTGGCGCTGAAGATCCCGGGCCTCGGCACGCTGCATTTCAACGCCACCTTCGTCATCGGCGTGATCCTGATGCTGATCATCTTCGCGATCCAGCATCGGGGCATCTCGTCGACCGCCAAGGCGCAGCGCGTCATGGCGATCATCGTGCTGGTGCCGCTGCTGCTGGTCGGGCTGGTGCCGCTGCTGAACGGCTCGATCAACAGCATGAACGTCACCGGCATCGTGCCGCCGGCGGCCGCCTATTCGCCGCTGGACGGGGCCTGGAACATCGGCGGCTGGACCCTGTTCCTGGGCGCGATGTACATCGCCGCCTGGTCCACCTACGGTTTCGAGACCGCGGTCTGCTATACCGCCGAGTTCAAGAACCCCGAGACCGACACCTTCAAGGCCATCTTCTTCTCGGGCCTGCTGTGCATCGTCTTCTTCTTCCTGATCCCCTTCGCCTTCCAGGGCGTGCTGGGCCATGAAGGGATGCTGGCGCCCGAGATCGTGGACGGCACCGGCGTCGGCGCGGCCCTGGCCGGGCTGGTCAAGGGCGGGGCGGTCATCACCCAGATCCTGGTGATCCTGATGATCCTGGCGCTGTTCCTGGCCATCATGACCGCCATGGCTGGCTCTTCGCGTACGCTCTACCAGGGCTCGCGCGACGGCTGGCTGCCGCGCTTCCTGGGCCATGTGAACGAACATGGCGCACCCACCAACGCGATGTGGACCGACCTGGGCTTCAACGTCTTCCTGCTGGCGCTGGCCTCGGACGCGACGGGCTATTTCTACGTCCTCGCCATCTCGAACGTGGGCTACCTGACCTTCAACTTCATGAACCTGAACGCCGGCTGGATCCACCGCATCGACAGCCCGCACCTGAAACGGCCGTGGAAGGCGCCGACCTTCCTGATCGGGCTGAACACCTGCCTGGCCTTCGTCAACGCCATGTTCCTGGGCGCCGGCGCCAAGGTCTGGGGCTATTCCGGCGCGCTGTGGTCGGGGCTGATCTTCGCCAGCTTCATCCTGCCGGTGTTCTGGTTCCGCCATTATGTCCAGGACAAGGGCCATTTCCCGCGCGAGGCGATGGAGGACCTGGGCCTGACCGACCATGGCGACCTGGGCCCGCGCCGCGCCGGCATCCTGCCCTATCTGGCACTGATCGCGGGCGCCTGCGTGGTGCTGTTCAGCAACTGGTTCTTCCAGCTGCCCGAATGATCCGAAACCCGGCGGGACCGTCTGCCGGTCCCGCCGCAAACGACTGAAAACTGGAGAGAAGACATGACGAATTCCTGGCGTTTCTCGATGCTCGCCGACCGCCACCGCGCCCTGGGCTCCCAGCTCGAGGACTGGAACGGCATGGGCACCGCCTGGTCCTATACCTCGGGCGACCCGGATACCGAATACATGGCGATCCGCACCAAAGCCGGGTTGATGGATGTCTCGGGCCTGAAGAAGCTGCACCTGGTCGGCTCGGCCGCCAGCCATGTGATCGAGCGCGCCACCACGCGCAACGTGGAAAAGCTGATGCCGGGCCGCTCGGTCTATGCCTGCATGCTGAACGACGGCGGCAAGTTCATCGACGACTGCGTGATCTATCGCACCGGGCCGAACGCCTTCATGGTGGTCCACGGCGCCGGCGCCGGCCATGAGCAGCTGGCCGCCTATACCAACGGCCGCGACGTGGCGATGCGCACCGACGACAACCTGCACGACCTGTCGCTGCAGGGCCCGCTGGCCGTCGACTATCTGGCAAAGCATGTGCCCGGCATCCGCGACCTGCCCTATTTCGCGCATATGCAGACCTCGCTTTTCGGCAAGCCGGTGATGATCTCGCGCACCGGCTACACCGGCGAGCGCGGCTACGAGATCTTCGTGCGCGGCCAGGACGCCGGCGAGGTCTGGGACCGCATCCTGGAAGAGGGCAAGGAGATGGGCATCATCCCCTGCCGCTTCACCACGCTGGACCTGCTGCGGACCGAAAGCTACCTGCTGTTCTATCCCTACGACAACTCGGACGCCTATCCGTTCGACGACCAGCCGGGCGGGGATACGCTGTGGGAACTGGGGCTGGACTTCACCGTCTCGCCCGGCAAGACCGGCTTCCGCGGCGCGGACGAGCACTATCGGCTGAAGGGCAAGGAGCGCTTCAAGATCTGGGGCCTGAAGCTGGAAGGCGACAAGGTGCCCGGCAACGGCGCCCCGGTGATGCGCGACGGCAAGCAGGTCGGCGTGGTCACGCAGGCCATGTATTCGCCGCTGAACAAGTGGAACGTCGCCATCGCCCGCCTGCCGGTCGATTGCGCGAACGAGGGCACCAAGCTGACCGTGAACTGCGCCACCCATGGCGAGATCGCGGCCACCACGGCGCCGATGCCCTTCTTCGACCCGGACAAGAAGCGCCGCACCGCCAAGGGCTGACGCGCGCGCCGCAAGCAACCCGGGGGCGGCCGACCGCCCCCGCACCTTAGCTGAACCTGCCAGGGACCAACGGAATGACTTCGCCGCCGACAACCCCCTATACCAGCCGTCCGGTCTATGCGCCGCTGGAACCGCGTCCCTGCCGCAGCGCCGTGATGATCGTCGATGACGCGGGCGCGGCGGCGCTGGTCGCCCTTGCCGAAAAGGCGCCGGAGCTGATGCCCAAGGCCACCGTGCTGCATGTGCAGGACGGGTTTTCGATGGCCCCGGCGCTGCGCGCGCTGAATCCGGCCAGCCTGGTCGAGATCGCCTCGACCGCCGCGCTATCCCCCGCCCTGGGCCAGGTCCTGGCCCGGGCCGAGATGGGGCTGCAAGCCTTTCTCGCCGGCTCCGAGGGGCTGATCGGACAGGCGCAGGCGCAGCTTCTGGCCGCCGGCCTGCCGCTGGGCGCCATCCAGGGCGAGCATCGCGGCACCGCCGCGCGCCGGATGCAATGCGTCCATTGCAAGACCATCGCCGAGGACGTGACCGTGGACCCCTATACCTGTCCCGGCTGCGGCCGCGCGCTGTATGTGCGCGACCATTTCTCGCGCCGGCTGGGGGCCTTCCAAGGCGTCTGCATCGACGCCGAAACCCCCGGCGACGTGCCCGAACCCGTGGAGATCCGCCTGTAATGCAACCGCTGAAACTGACTGCCAAGGAAGCGCTTTCGCCCCGGATCACCCGCTTCCGCTTCGAACATCCCGAGGGCGCGCGGCTGCCGCTGTTTTCCGGCGGCGCCCATGTCATGGTCGAGATGCAGGACGGCGACATCCTGCGCCGCAACGCCTATTCGCTGATCTCGGACCCCGAGGACGGCTCGGGCTACGAAATCGCCGTGCAGCGCGAGGACCAGGGCCGGGGCGGCTCGCTGTTCATGCACGAGCAGGCGCAGCCGGGCATGGTGATGAACATCGGCAATCCGGTGAACCTGTTCGGGCTGAACCTGATGGCCCGCAAGCACCTGCTGATCGCCGGGGGCGTCGGCATCACCCCCTTCCTGGCCCAGATCCGCGAACTGACCCGGCTGGGCGCCGCCTACGAGCTGCATTACGCCGTGCGCGAGCGCGACGAGCTGGCCGCGCTGCCGCTGCTGCCCGAGGGCGTCCATGCCCATGTCAGCGCCGAGGGCTCGCGCCTGGACCTGGACGCGCTGCTGTCCTCGCAGCCGCTGGGCACGCATCTTTACGTCTGCGCCTCGGACCGGATGATCACCACGGTGCTGGACAGCGCCGCCTCGCTGGGCTGGCCCAGGGATGCGCTGCATTCCGAGGAATTCCTGGCCCCCGCCCCCGGCGAGCCCTTCGAGGTGCATTGCGCGCGCTCCCACCGCACCCTGACCGTCGGCGCGCATGAAAGCCTGCTGGAAGCCCTTGAAAACGCCGGCATCGACGCGCCCTGGCTGTGCCGGGGCGGCGCCTGCGGGCAATGCGAAACCGATGTGGTCGCCTGCGACGGCACCATCGACCACCACGACCACTGGCTGGAACCCGAGGAGCGGGATCGCAAGATCATGCCCTGCGTCTCGCGTTTCCGGGGCAAGCTTCTGACCATCGACCGATAGGAGGACCCGATGACCATTTCCTTCAACAAGGAAACCTTCCGCGGCGACTACAGCTATCACAATTCGCCCGCCGCGATCCGCCGCTTTCCCTTCCCCTTCGACCGCGACGAATACATGTATTCGGTCAATATGGAGCCGCATCGCGCCGCCGGCCCCGACCACAGCGTGTTCCAGAGCCGTTTCGACGTGGACGAACACTATGTGTCCGAGATGGAGGATCGTGCCATCACCCTGTCCCGCGACCCCGGCCGCTGCCAGTCGCTGCCGCACATGACGCTTGCGGGCTGGGACGTGCTGGAACTGATCATGGTCTCGAAATCCGAGGATTACCCGGACCTGTTCGAGCTGCACCGCGACGGCGACCGCTGGCGCTGGGTGAACAAGCCGCTGGGCATCGACGACACGTTTACCTTTCTTGACGAAAGCACCCTGCCCTATGGGCCGCTGGAATACATCACCCGCCAGACCCAGGGCGATTTCGCCGTGCTGGACCAGCGCGAGAACAACCTGTGGATGGATGCCGGCATGGTGACCTCGCAGGCCGACTGGAGCCTGGATTTCGACATCGGCATGAACTTCTTCGAATGGCACGCGCCGGTGCCGCGCGCGGCCGAGATGGGGATCTTCCAGCGCGCGCTGAAATTCCTGCTGAACGTCCAGCAGGACAGCCCGGCGCGCCGGCTGAACTGGACCATGACCGTGAACCCGCGCCTGGACACCAGCCCCGAGACCTATCCCGAATGGGGCCCGGAAAAGCGGACGCTGACGCCGGAAAACGTGGGCGAGAAGCAGTTCCTGCGCGTCGAGTTGCAGACCTTCTTCCGGTTGCCGCGCTCGAACGGGCTGCTGTTCCCGATCCGCTGCTATCTCTGCGCGCTGCAGGACATCGTGACGGTGCCGAAATGGGGCCGCCGGCTGCATCGGGTGATCCGCGACGTGCCGGACGACCTGGCGACCTACAAGGGTTTCCTGGTCAACAAGCCGCTGATCGTCGAATACCTGTCGAAATTCGACGACGGCGCCCCGACCTCGCCCGGCATCTACCCGGACTGATCCCGCCGCCGGGCGGCCTGCCTGCGGCGCGTCGGGGGCATCCCGAACCGCGCCGCATAGGACCGCGAGAAATGGGCGGCGCTGGCGAACCCCGTCACCAGCGCCACGTCCAGCATGGACAGCGCCGTCTGCTGAACCAGCTCATCCGCCTTGCGCAACCGCATCTCGCGATAGAATTCCATCATCGAGGACCCCAGTTGATCGTTGAACAACCTCTGCAACTGCCGCGGGCTGCAGCCGACCTGCGCCGCGATCTGCTCGGGCGAGAGCGGGTCGGCCAGGTGGCTGAACATCAGGTCCACGGCCTGGGCCAGCAGAGGGTGGCGCAGGTCGAAGCGTTCGGCAACCGGGGATTGCTGGGGTTCGTCGGCATTGCGGGCGCGCGGGTGGATGAACCATTCGGCGACCTGCCGGGCGAAACCCGCGCCATGGTCGCGGGCGATCAGCGCGCACATCATGTCCAGCGCCGCGACCCCGCCGGCGCAGCTGTAGCGGTCGCGGTCGATGACGTAGAGCGCGCGCTCGATCAGCAGGTCCGGCCGATGCTCGGCCAGTGCATCGATATGGGCCCAGTGCAGGGTGAAGCGCCGGCCCTCCATCAGCCCCAGCCGCGCCAGGATCGCGGCCCCGCCCGAGATGCCGCCCAGCCGGACCTTGCGCGCCTGCAGCGCCCGCAGCCCCCGCGCCAGCGCCGGGTCGTCATAGCGCAGCGGGTTGCCGCCGGCGACGACCAGCGCCAGGTCCAGGCCCGCGGGCTCGGGCAGGGTGGCGGTGTCGAACCCGCCGCCCGAGGTCGAGGCGGCAAAGCCCCCCGGCACCGAATGATAGCTGGGCCGATACAGCGTCCGGCCTGCCAGCTGGTTCGCGGCCCGCAGCGGTTCGACCGCCGCGGTCAGCGACATCAGGGAATATTCCGGCGTCAGGATGAAGCCGATTCGCAGCGGTTCGTCTTGCATGGGGTCCTCTTGCCACAAAATTATCGTCACTGTCCCGTAAAGGCAATAATTTGTCCTTCCAAGACAAATGTGGCGCAAAATCCAGCGTATCTTTCCTGTGAGGAAAGACGAATCGGAGTGCTGACACCGTGAGATATTCGGGTTTTCGCGTCATCAAGGAGGCCCTGACGGGCCATAAGGGCTGGAAGCCGATCTGGCGCAATCCCGATCCCCAGCCCGCTTATGACTATGTCATCGTGGGCGGCGGAGGGCATGGCCTCGCAACGGCCTATTACCTGGCCACCACCTTCAAGAAGGCCCGCATCGCGGTGCTTGAGAAAAGCTGGCTCGGCTCGGGCAACATCGGGCGCAACACCACCATCATCCGCTCGAACTACATGCTGCCGGGCAACGAGCCGTTCTATGAATTCTCGATGAAGCTCTGGGAGAACCTGGAGCAGGAATTCAACTTCAACGCCATGGTCAGCCAGCGCGGCATCCTGAACCTGTGCCACACCGACGCGCAGCGCGACGCCTTCCGCCGCCGCGGCAACGCCATGATCTTCGCCGGGGCCGATGCGGAACTCTTGGACCGCGAAGGCGTGCGGCGCATGTATCCCTGGCTGAACTTCGACAATGCGCGCTTCCCGATCAAGGGTGGGCTGCTGCAGCGCCGGGCCGGGACGGCGCGCCACGACGGCGTCGCCTGGGGCTATGCCCGCGGCGCCGACCTGGCCGGCGTGGACCTGATCCAGAACTGCGAAGTCACCGGCTTCCGCATCGAGGGCGGCAAGATCCGCGGCGTCGAGACCTCGCGCGGCTATATCGCCGCCGGCAAGGTCGGCGTGGCGGTGGCGGGCTCGTCGGGCCGGGTCATGGCCCAGGCGGGCATGCGCCTGCCGATCGAAAGCCACGTGCTGCAAGCCTTCGTCTCCGAGGGGCTGAAGCCGACCATCGACGGCGTCATCACCTTCGGCGCCGGGCATTTCTACGTCAGCCAGTCCGACAAGGGCGGGTTGGTCTTCGGCGGCGACATCGACGGCTACAACTCCTATGCCCAACGCGGCAACATGGCGGTGATCGAGGACGTGGCCCAGGGCGGCATGGCCCTGATGCCGGCCATCGGCCGGGCGCGGCTGCTGCGGGTCTGGGGCGGCATCATGGACATGTCCATGGACGGCTCGCCCATCATCGACAAGACGCCTGTCGAGGGCCTGTATCTGAATGCCGGCTGGTGCTACGGCGGCTTCAAGGCCACGCCCGCCAGCGGCTATGCCTTCGCGCATCTTCTGGCCACCGACACGCCGCACGACACCGCCAAGGCCTATCGGCTGGACCGGTTCGCGCGCGGCTATCCCATCGACGAAAAAGGCATGGGCGCCACGCCCAATCTGCATTGAGGGCCATGACATGCTGATCCCCCATCCCCTGCTTGGCCTGCGCGACTCGGAAGAGTTCTCGTATCTCGGCGATGCCACCCTGCTGGAGCGTCCCGACGGCATGGCCGCCGACGCGCCGCAGCGCTTCTATGAATACCAGCACCTGCGCGACAACCCGGCCGGCGTCCACCGCGAGCTGTGGTTCCACGAACAGGGCGACCGCAGCTGGCTGGTCGTCACCCGCAACACCGTCACGCACGAGATCCTGGGCGCCGAACTGGCCCGCGACGTGAAGCTGGCGATGGCGAAAGGCGGTGCGGCATGACCCGGCTTTCCGGCGGTCTGATCGACCGCAACCGCAGCCTGAACTTCACCTTCGACGGCAAGTCCTATACCGGTCATGCCGGCGACACGCTGGCCTCGGCCCTGCTCGCCAACGATGTCCGGCTGATGGGCCGCGGCTTCAAGTATCACCGCCCGCGCGGCGTCTTCTCGGCCGGCTCGGAAGAGCCGAACGCGCTTGTCGAACTGCGCCAGGGCAACCGGCAGGAGCCGAACACCCGCGCCCCGGTGATCGAGCTGTTCGAGGGGCTGGACGCCCGCAGCCAGAACCACGTCGGCTCGCTGGGCTTCGACCTGCTGGCGGTGAACGACCTGCTGTCGCCCTTCTTCGCGGCGGGGTTCTATTACAAGACCTTCATGTGGCCGCGCGCCTTCTGGGAAAAATTCTACGAGCCGGCGATCCGCCGCGCGGCGGGGCTGGGCAGCCTGTCGATGCAGGCCGATCCCGATGCCTATGACTCGGGCTTCCTGCATTGCGACCTGCTGGTGATCGGCGGCGGCGCGGCCGGGATCGCGGCGGCGCTGACCGCGGCGCGGGCCGGGGCGCAGGTCATCCTGGCGGACGAGGATTTCCGCCTGGGTGGCCGGTTGCTGTCGGAAAGCGCGCCGCTGGACCGGCCGGCGGCCGAATGGATCGCCGAGGTCGAGGCCGAGTTCGCCAGCCTGCCGAACCTGCGCGTCATGCGCCGCACCACGGTCTGGGGCGCCTTCGACCACGGCATCTATGGCGCGCTGGAACGCATCTCGGACCACCTGCCCACCCCGGGCAACCGGGTGCGGCAGACGCTGTGGCGCATCACCTCGAAACGCGCGATCCTGGCCGCCGGCGCGACCGAGCGCCACATCCCCTTCGCCAACAACGACCGGCCCGGCGTGATGCTGTCGGGCGCGATGCGGGCCTATGCCAACCGCTGGGCGGTCAGCCCGGCCAAGCGGGTCGCGATCTTTACCAACAACGACGACGGCCACCGCACCGCGCAGGACCTGGCCGCCAAGGGGGTCGAGATCGCGGCGGTGGTGGATTCGCGCAGCGGCGGCCAGTCGCTGGGCAGCTACCGCACCATCGCCGGCGGCCGTGTCACCGACAGCAAGGGCCGGCTGGGCCTGACCAAGATCGAGGTGACGCAGAACGGCCGCGCGGAATGGATCGACTGCGGCGCGCTCGGCGTCTCGGGCGGCTGGAACCCGAACCTGCACATCGCCTCGCACCATCGCGGCCGGCCGGTCTGGAACGAGGCCGCGCAGGCCTTCCTGGCCGAGGACGGCAATGTCGCGGGCCTGTCCATCGCCGGCGCCGCAGCCGGCAAGGGCTCGACCGCGCAGGCGCTGGCCTCGGGGGCCCAGGCGGCGGTGGCGGCGCTGGCCGACATCGGCATCTCGGCGCATCTGCCCGACCTGCCGCGGGGCGAGGACGCGGGGCTGAACCTGCAACCCCTGTGGCATGTGCCCGGCAAGGGCCGCGCCTGGGTCGATTTCCAGAACGACGTGACCGTCAAGGACGTGAAGCTGGCCTATGTGGAAAACCTGCGCCCGGTCGAGCATCTGAAGCGCTGGACCACGCTCGGGATGGCGACCGACCAGGGCAAGACCGCGAACGTGACCGCGCTTGCCGTGATGGCCGAGCTGACCGGCCAGTCGATCAACCAGACCGGCACCACCATCTTCCGCCCGCCCTATACGCCGGTCGCGATGTCGGCCCTGGGCGGCGGCGACACCGGCGCGCATTTCCGTCCCCGCCGGCTGACGCCCACGCATGAATGGGCGAAATCGCAGGGCGCGGTCTTCGTCGAGGTCGGGCAATGGATGCGGGCGCAATACTTCCCCCGCAAGGGCGAGACCGAGTGGCGCCAGACCGTGGACCGCGAAGTCCTGGCCACCCGCGCGGGCGTCGGCATCTGCGACGTGACCACGCTGGGCAAGGTCGACGTGCAGGGCGCCGATGCCGGCGAGTTCCTGGACAGGGTCTATGCCAATGCGATGAAGTCGCTGAAGGTCGGCATGGTCCGCTATGGGCTGATGCTGCGCGAGGACGGCTTCGCCTGGGACGACGGCACCTGCGCCCGGCTGGCCGAGGACCAGTATGTGGTGACCACCACCACCGCCAACGCCGGCACCATCTATCGCCATATGGAGTTCTGCCGGCAATGCCTCTGGCCCGAGCTGGACGTGCAGCTGATCTCGACCACCGACGCCTGGGCACAGATGTCGGTCGCGGGTCCGAATGCGCGCAAGCTGCTGGAACGCGTCGTGGACGGGTTCGACCTGTCGAACGAGGCCTTCCCCTTCATGGCCTGCGCCAACCTGACGGTTTGCGGCGGTCTGCGGGCGCGGCTGTTCCGCATCAGCTTCTCGGGCGAACTGGCCTATGAGATCGCGGTGCCGGCGCGCTATGGCAATGCGCTGATGCAGCGGATGATGCAGCAGGGGGCCGACCTGGGCGCGACCCCCTACGGCACCGAGGCGCTCGGGGTGCTGCGCATCGAGAAAGGCCACGCCGCCGGCAACGAGCTGAACGGCCAGACCACCGCGCAGATGCTGGGCATGGGCAAGATGGTCTCGACCAAGAAGGACTCGATCGGCGCGGTGCTGTCGCGGCGCGAGGGCATGGTGGCGGATCAGCGGGTGCTGGTCGGTTTCCAGCCGGTCAACGCCTCGGATCCCGTGGTCGCCGGCGCGCATCTCTTTGCCGAGGGCGCGGTCCAGGACACCTGGAACGACCAGGGCTGGATCACTTCGGCCTGCTTCTCGCCCCATGTCGGCAGCGGCATCGGGCTGGGCTATCTGGTGAACGGCGCCGCCCGCATGGGCCAGGTGGTCGTCGCCGCCAACCCGCTGCAAGGTCAGTCCGTGCGCCTGCGCGTGGTCTCGGCCCATTTCGTTGACCCCGAAGGAGGACGCCTTCGTGACTGATCTCACGCCAATCTGCGCCCTGGGCGCGGCGGTGCCGCAATCCCGCCGGATCGGGGCCGTGACCCTGACCGAGAACGCCGAGCTGGGCCTGGCCTCGCTGGCCCTGCGCCGGGGCGGCACCGCGCCCGACCTGGGCCTGGCCCTGCCCGGCCCTGGCGGCTGGGCCGAGGGCGGCGGCATCGCCGCCTTCTGGACCGGGCCGGACCAGTGGATGGTCGAATTCCCGGGCCGCGCCGCCGAGGACGTGGCGGCGCTTCTCGCCGCGCCCGGCTGCTCGGTGACCGAGCAGACCGACGGTTTCGTCGCCTTCGAGATCCAGGCGCCCGAGCCCGCGCTGCTGGCGCTGCTGTCGAAGCTGGTCAACGTCGATCCGGCGCGCTTCGGACCCGGCGCGGCCACCCGCACCGGGTTTCACCACATGAGCGTCTTCGTCATCCGCCGCGCGGCGGACCGGCTTGCGCTGCTGGGCATGCGCTCGGCCGCCGGCACCATCTGGCACGCCTTGGTCGAGGCCGCCGAACGCCAAGAGGAAATGGCATGAGCGATATCATTGACGGGAAGTTGTTTTCGTCTGGGGTTCGGGGCCGTGTTGCGGCTTCGGTTTCGGAGCTGAAGGCGCGGGGGATCGTTCCCGGGCTTGCGGTGGTTCTGGTGGGCGAGGATCCGGCGAGCCAGGTCTATGTCAGGAACAAGGGCATCCAGACCCGCGAGGCCGGCATGGAAAGCTTCGAGCACAAGCTCGACGCCTCTGTCTCGCAAGAGGAACTGCTGGCGCTGGTCGCCAGGCTCAATGCCGACCCGGCCGTGCACGGCATCCTGGTGCAGCTGCCGCTGCCCGGCCACATGGACGCCGAGGCGGTCATCAACGCCATCGACCCCCAGAAGGACGTGGACGGGTTCCACATCCTGAACGTCGGCCTCTTGGGCACCGGGCAGAAGAGCATGGTGCCCTGCACGCCGCTGGGCTGCCTGCTGATGCTCAAGGACCGGCTGGGCGATCTGGCGGGGCTGAACGCGGTGGTCGTGGGACGCTCGAACATCGTCGGCAAGCCGATGGCGCAACTGCTGCTGAAGGAAAGCTGCACCGTCACCATCGCGCACAGCCGCACCAAGGACCTGGCCGCGGTCTGCCGCGGCGCCGACATCCTGGTCGCCGCCGTCGGCCGGCCGCGGATGATCCCCGGCGACTGGGTCAAGCCCGGCGCCACGGTGATCGACGTCGGCATCAACCGCATCGAGGAAGGCGGCAAGACCCGGCTGGTCGGCGATGTCGACTACGACAGCGCCGCCCAGGTCGCCGGTGCCATCACCCCGGTGCCGGGCGGCGTCGGGCCGATGACCATCGCCTGCCTGCTGGCCAATACGCTGACCGCCTGCTGCCGGGCCAACGGCCTGCCCGACCCCGAGCTGGTGGGCACCGAGGAAACCGTCGCCTGAGACCTGCCGGGGGGCCCGGGGGCTCCGCCCCCACGCGGCTGCGGCCCCTCGATGGGGCCGCAGCCGCGTTCCCCCGGGATATTTGTGCACAAAAGAAGCCGGGCCCGGTGCCCGGGACAGTGGAGAAAGCAATGACCAAATACTGCCTGACCGTCGCCTGCGCCACCAAGCGCGGCATCGTCGCCGCCATCTCGGGCTATCTGGCCGAGAAGGGCTGCAACATCACCGATTCCAGCCAGTTCGACGACATGGAGAACGACCAGTTCTTCATGCGCGTCAGCTTCCTCTCCGAAGAGGGCGTGGGGCTGGAGGAGCTGCGCCGGGACTTCGCCGAGATCTCGGAAAGCTTCGACATGGTCTCGTCCTTCCATGACGAGACCGAGAAGATGAAGGTCGTGATCATGGTCAGCCGCTTCGGCCACTGCCTGAACGACCTGCTGTACCGCTGGCGCATCGGCGCGCTGCCGATCGACATCGTGGCGGTGATCAGCAACCACATGGACTATCAGAAGGTGGTGGTGAACCACGACCTGCCGTTCCATTGCATCAAGGTCACCAAGGAGAACAAGCCCCAGGCCGAGGCCGAGCAGCTGCGCATCGTGCGCGACAGCGGCGCCGAGCTGATCGTGCTGGCGCGCTACATGCAGGTTCTGTCGGACCAGATGTGCAAGGAGATGTCGGGGCGGATCATCAACATCCACCACTCGTTCCTGCCGTCGTTCAAGGGCGCCAACCCCTACAAGCAGGCCTTCGAGCGCGGTGTGAAGCTGATCGGCGCCACCAGCCATTACGTGACCGCCGACCTGGACGAGGGCCCGATCATCGAGCAGGACATCATCCGCGTCACCCACGCCCAGTCGCCCGAGGACTACGTCTCGCTGGGCCGCGACGTGGAAAGCCAGGTCCTGGCCCGCGCCATCCACGCCCATATCCACCGCCGCGTCTTCCTCAACGGCAACAAGACCGTCGTCTTCCCCCCTCCCCGGGCTCCTACGCCTCCGAGCGCATGGGGTGAAAAGAAACTTTTCCGGCACAGGGACCAGTCATTCGGAAGCTGAGGATTGCAATTCGGCGCAATCCTCAGCAGAGTCCGGCTTTCCTCGCAGGAAAGGGACTAGGTCGGAGATGGCCAGGAAATCGGTCAGCCAGATGAAGCTGTCGCAGGACCCTCATGCCCTGCGCGACATTTCGGAAAAGAACCTCGAGGTGGCCATCGGTCGGGCGGTGCGCGAATTGCGCAAGCGGCAGCGCATGACCGGGGCCGACCTGGCGGCGCAGACCGGGCTGTCGGTCGGCATGCTGTCCAAGATCGAGAACGGGGTGATCTCGTCGTCGCTGGGCACCCTGCAGGCGCTGGCCAATGCCTTGCGCGTGCCGCTGATCCAGCTGTTCTCGAGCTATGCCGAGCCGCGCGGGGCCATGCATGTCAAATCCGGCCAGGGCGTCGAGATCGAGCGCGCGGGCACCCGCGCCGGGCACCAGTATCACCTGCTGGGCCATATCGGCTCGAACAACTCGGGGGTGGTGGTCGAACCCTACATGATCGTGCTGACGACCGAGAGCGACCGCTTCCAGACCTTCCAGCACGAGGGGATCGAGCTGCTCTACATGCTCGAGGGCGTCGTCACCTATCGCCACGCCGACCAGGCTTATCGGCTGGAGCCGGGCGATACGCTGCTGTTCGACGCCGATGCGCCGCACGGACCGGTCGAGCTGAACGAATTGCCGGCGCGCTATCTGTCGATCATCACCTATCCGCAGAGCAAGTGAGGCCGGGCGCACTGCCCGGCCCCGGCCTGAGGGCCCCCTAGCCGGCGGTCCTGGCCGCGGCGCCGGCCGGCACGGGCGCGGCATGGCCCACGGGTCCGGCCTGCACCGCCGCGCCGGCATAGGTGCCGTCGCCCAGCCGATAGCCGACCTCGCCGTGTTCCGAGGTGTCGAGTCCGTCGAACTCGGCCTCTTCGTCGACGCGCAACCCGACCAGGGCGCCGGCGATCTTCAGCGCGATCCAGGTGGTGGCCAGCGACACCAGGATGCTGAAGCCCATGATCGCCAGCTGCGGCAGCATCTGGGTCATCAGGCTGCGGCCCTCGGGGTAGCCGAGGCCGCCCAGCACCGGCGAGGCGAAGACCACCGTCAGCACGCCGCCGACCGCCGCGCCGACGCCATGCACGCCGAAGACGTCGAAACTGTCGTCATAGCCGAAGCGGCGCTTGACCCCCTCGACAGCGAAGACGCAGGCCGGCGCGGTCAGGAAGCCCACCGCCACCGCCCCGGCCGGTCCGACGAAGCCGCAAGCCGGGGTGATCGCGACCAGCCCGCCGATGGCGCCCGAAAGCAGGCCGAAGGTGCTGGCCCGGCCGCGATGCAGCCATTCCGCCGCCATCCAGCCAAGCGCACCGCCGGCGCCGCCCAGCATGGTGTTCAGCATCACCAGCGCCGAGAACCCGTTCGCCGCCAGCGCGCAGCCGCCGCAGAAGGCCAGCCAGCCGACCCAGAGCATGGCGCCGCCGGTATAGGTCATGGTCATGTTGTGCGGCGCCATCATCGTGGTGCCGTAGCCCCGGCGCGGCCCCAGCACCAGCGCGCAGACCAGCGCCGCCATCCCGGCGTTCAGGTGCACGACATTGCCGCCGGCGAAGTCCTGCACGCCGATGTCGAAGACCCAGCCGCCGCCCCAGGCCATATGTGCCATCGGGACATAGTTGATCGTCAGCCAGACCGCCATGAACACCAGCACGGCGGCGAATTTCATCCGCTCGGCAAAGGCACCGACGATGATCGGGGGCGTGATCGCCGCGAACATCAGCATGAACAGCACATAGAGGTATTCGGGGATGGTGCCGACCATGCTGTCCGGCGTGACTCCGGCCAGGAACAGTTTGCCCGTCCCGCCGATCACCGCGTTCAGCCCGCCCTCGTCGAAGCTGAGCGAATAGCCGTATGCCATCCACAGCACCGCGATCAGCGCGACCGAAGCGAAAATATGCGTCAGCACCGACAGCACGTTCTTCGACCGCGCCATGCCGGCATAGAACAGCCCGAGCCCGGGCAACATCATCAGCATCACCACCAGCGCACAGGTGGCGACGAAGGCGGTGTCCCCGGCGCTCGGCGCGGGCGCGACCTCCTGCGCGCGGGCAAGGGCGGGAAGCAGGGCGACGGGCAGAGCCGCCGGCAGGGATTTCTTCAGTGTCATGGCGATTCCCATCATGGCAATGTGCGTTGCCCCATGATGGGCGTGCGGGCGCGATGGGAAAGTTTCCTGCCGATGAATTTGCGGTCCTGGAAAGAATAGCGCCGCTCTGCCTTTCAGCGCGCCACGCTGCCCTTTCCCAGGGCAATCTGCGGCCGGCCTCGACGCGAAACGCCGGCCCCTTTGGGGGCCGGCGTTATGGTGCGTCCTGCCGTGGGCAGGCGCGATCACATGCCGCTGTAGAGCGGGAACTTGGCGCAGAGCGCCTCGACCTCGGCCTTCACCTTGGCCTCGACCGCGGCATTGCCGTCCTCGCCGTTCGCCGCCAGCCCGTCGACCACCTCGACGATCCAGCGCGCGATCTGGCGGAACTCGGCCTCGCCGAAGCCCCGCGTCGTGCCCGCCGGCGCACCCAGGCGGATGCCCGAGGTCACGAAGGGCTTTTCCGGGTCGAAGGGCACGCCGTTCTTGTTGCAGGTGATGTGCGCCCGACCCAGCGCCGCCTCGGTCGCCTTGCCGGTCACGCCCTTCGGACGCAGGTCCGCCAGGCACAGGTGGTTGTCGGTGCCGCCCGAAACGATGTCGATGCCGCCCTTCATCAGCTCGTCGGCCATGGCCTGGGCGTTCTTCACCACCTGCGCGGCGTAATCCTTGAAGCCCGGGCGCAGCGCCTCGCCGAAGGCCACCGCCTTGGCCGCGATCACATGCATCAACGGGCCGCCCTGCAGGCCGGGGAACACCGCCGCGTTGATCTTTTTGGCGATGGCCTCGTCGTTGGTCAGCACCATGCCGCCGCGCGGGCCGCGCAGGGATTTGTGCGTGGTCGTGGTCACGACATGGGCATGCGGCAGCGGCGAGGGATGCTGGCCGCCGGCGACCAGGCCCGCGATATGGGCCATGTCGACCATCAGATAGGCCCCGACCTCGTCGGCGATCTTGCGGAACTCGGCCCAGTCCCAGATCCGGGAATAGGCGGTGCCGCCGGCGACGATCAGCTTGGGCTTGTGCTCATGCGCCTTCTTGCGGACGTCCTCCATGTCCAGGAGCTGGTCCTGCTGGCGCACGCCGTAGCTGACGACGTTGAACCACTTGCCCGACATGTTGACCGGCGAGCCGTGGGTCAGGTGGCCGCCCGAATTGAGGTCGAGCCCCATGAAGGTGTCGCCCGGCTGCAAAAGCGCCAGGAACACGGCCTGGTTCATCTGGCTGCCCGAGTTCGGCTGCACGTTGGCGAAGCCGCAGTCGAAGAGCTCTTTGGCGCGCTCGATGGCCAGGTCCTCGACGATGTCGACATACTGGCAGCCGCCGTAGTAGCGCTTGCCGGGGTAGCCTTCGGCGTATTTGTTGGTCAGGACCGAGCCCTGCGCCTCGAGCACCGCCTTCGAGACGATGTTCTCGGACGCGATCAGCTCGATCTCCTCGCGCTGGCGGCCAAGCTCCTGCCGGATCGCACCGAAAATATCGGGGTCGCGGCTGTCAAGTGCCTCGGTGAAAAAGCCGGTCCGATTCTGTTCGTTCATGCTGTCTCTCTCCTCATCCTGTCCAGCCGAGCGCGGCGGAAATGCAATTCATCGTCTGCATCAGCGCAACGGGGACGCCCTGTCCGGTCTGGTCGCGATTGTCGCGGTTGTCGCGCAGCAGCCGGATCTGCAGGTCGTGCACGCGGTCCAGGTCGGCCCGAACCCGGTCGAAGCGGGTCGCCATGATCGGGAAGCGCGCGCCGATCGGGCTGCCGCCGTTCAGGAACGTCACCGCGGCGCAGCTGTCCTCGTATTCCTGGCGGATGCGGCCGAAGATGTCGTCGCCCACCGCGCCGTCGCCGACCAGCGCCCGGTATTGCGCCGCCACCGCCATGTCGGCGTGGAACAGCGATTTCTCGGTCTCGTCCACGATCAGGCGGAAGACGCCGGAGTCCTGGACCATGCGGCGCAAGAGCTTGTCGCCCTCGGCCCGGTGGAAGCGGCGGAAGGTGGCGATGGCCGAGCCGAAGCCGTACCAGCCCGAGATCAGGTGCCGGTTCTGCGACCAGGCAAAGACCCAGGGGATCGCGCGCAGGTCGTCCAGGCTTTGCGCGCCGAAGCGGCGGGCCGGGCGCGAGCCCATCTTCAGCATGGTCAATTCCTCGACCGGGCTGGCCTGGTTGAAATAGTCGATGAAGCCCGGCCGATTCAGCAGCCCGCGATAGGTGGTGCAGCTGAGATCCGACAGCGCTTCGAGCGTATCGTTGAACTCGGGGCGCACCGGCTCGACCGCCGTGGCCAGCGACTGCGCCATGACCGACGAGGCCAAGAGCTCAAGCTCATATTGCGCGGTGCCGCGGTTGGCGTATTTCGAGGACACCACCTCGCCCTGTTCGGTGGTGCGCAGCCGGCCGTTGATGGTGCCGGCGGGCTGGGCGGCGATGGCGCGTTCGGTGGGCGCCTGCCCGCGGCTGACCGAGCCGCCCCGGCCGTGGAAGAAGATCGGCTGCAGACCGTGACCGGCCAGCACGCGGGTGATGCTGCGCTGCGCCTTTTCCAGCTCGCGGCTGGCGCAAAGGAAGCCGCCGTCCTTGTTGCTGTCGGAATAGCCCAGCATGATCTCGATGCGGCGACCCTCGATCTCCAGGCTGCGGCGGGCGACGGGCACCCGCAACAGCTCGTCGAGGATCACCGGGGCGGCCCGCAGGTCGCCGATGGTCTCGAACAGCGGCACGACGCGCAGGTCCAGCCGTTCCGGGCCGAAGCCGGCATAGCGCGCCAGCAGGAACACGCCCAGGAGGTCGTCGCAGGACCGGGTCATCGACAGGATGAACGGGCCGATGCCCAGCGGGTCGACGCCGAAGCGGGTGGTCCGCATCAGGTCCAGCAGGCTGAGCAATTCGACCGTCTCGGCCGAAAGCGCGGCCGGGTCCAGGGCCGGCAGCTCTTCCTGCACGATCTCGGCCCGCAGGCGCTGCGACCATTCCGGCGTGCCGTATTCCGGCGTTTCGGGTCCCCAGATCGAGGCCAGCGCCCGGGTGGTGACCGAGGAATTCTGCCGCACGTCCAGCGTCACCGTACGGAAGCCGAAGACCTCGGCCTGCCAGCGCAGCGGCCGGATCAGCCGTTCGGCCAGCCCGTCGGCGTCGATCGCCATCAGCGCGTCCTCGACCCGCCGCAGCTCGGCGATATAGTCGCGCACATGCGCATAGGCCGGGCCGGCGCCCGCCGCGGTCGCGGCGATGCGGCGTCCGATGGCGCTGATCGCCTGGCGGAACAGCTCGCCGGGATTGCGGTGCTGCTGGCCCTCGGGCGGCGGGGCGGCGTCGATCACCGCCTTCAGCAGCGCGCGCGCCTCGTCGGGCAGCTGCGCGATGGCGCTGCTGATGCTGAGCTGCCGTGCGGCCAGGTCCAGGCCCTGCCGGCAGCGGTCCAGCGCCGCCGCGCGGCCCAGTTCCAGCGCGGTGCGGGTGGTTTCGGTGGTGACATGCGGATTGCCGTCGCGGTCGCCGCCGATCCAGGAGTGGAACCGCAAGAGCGGCCCGGCCTCTTCGGCGCTGCCGTATTCCGGGCCGACCGCGTCGCGGAAGCGGCGCACCATGTTCGGCACCGCATCGAACAGGCTGTCGCGGAAGAACTGCAGGCCCCATTCAATTTCGTCGACCGGGGTCGGACGCTGGCGGCGCAATTCGCCGGTCAGCCACAAGAGGTCGATCTCGCTTTCCAGATCGGCGAAGAGCTGCGCCCTTTCGCGCGGCGTCCAGCGGTCGGTTTCCAGCGCGACCAGCCCGCGATAGATGCGGCGGTGGATTTCCAGCACGGTGACGCGCTTGGCCTCGGTCGGATGCGCCGTCAGCGTCGGGCCGACGTTGAGGTCCTGCACGTTGCGCCAGAAACTTTCCGGCGGCATCTGCGGGCTATGCGCCAGCACCCGGGCGAAACTGCCTTCCACGGCGGCGGGTCCCTCGCGGGTCTCGACCATGCGGCGGGCGCGGGTGGCGACGTTTTCGTCGATGATCTTCAGCAGCTGGAACCAGATGTTCAGCGCCTGCAGGCAGGCGGTGGCATCCGCGCCCTGCGGCAGCGCGACCGTCTCGCCCGAGAGCAGCGGCAGGATCCCCGGCGCGCGGCGGTCGATGACATTGCCCCACAATTCCCGCAGTTCGGACCGCAGCCTTTCGGCATAGGCGTCCACGGTCTCGTCCGACGGGCGCGGCCCGATGCGATGAAGCCCCTGCATCAGTTCACCCTGTCGCGGGGGTCGCGTCCTGCAAAGAAGTCCTCGAGATTGTCCAGGACGCGGAAGCCCATCGCCTCGCGCGCCTCGCGGGTGGCGCTGCCCAGATGCGGCAGCATCACCAGCCGGCCGCTGTTCTTCAGCGTGGGATTGATGTTCGGCTCTCCGTCGAAGACGTCCAGCGCGGCGCCGCCGATGGATTCGAAGGACAGCGCATGCGACAGCGCCATCTCGTCGATGACCTCGCCGCGGGCGGTGTTGATCAGATAGGCGTTCGGCCGCATCAGGTTCAGCCGGTGCGCGTTGATCAGGTGGCGGTTGGCCTCGCCCCCCGGGCAGTGCAGCGACACGAAATCGCATTGCGGCAGCAGTTCGTCGATGCTGTCGACCTGGGTGGCGTCGCAGCGGGCCAGGACCTCGGGCGCGACCGGGTGCAGGTTGTAGGCCAGGATGCGCATCCCGAAGCCGTGATGCGCGCGCTTGGCCATTTCCTGGCCGATGCGGCCATAGCCGACGATGCCCAGCGTCTTGCCGGTGACCTTGGTGCCGACCAGATGCGTCGGCCGCCAGCCGGTCCAGCGGCCGGCGCGCAGCTCGCGCTCGCCCTCGCCGGCGCGGCGGGCCACCATCAGCATCAGCGTCATCGCCAGGTCGGCGGTGCATTCGCTGAGCACGTCGGGGGTATTGGTCACGACGATGCCTTGCCGCCCCGCCTGTTCCAGGTCGATGTGGCTGTAGCCCACGCCGTAGTTGGCCAGAATCCGCGTTTGCGGCTTGTCCACCTCCAGCGCGGGCGCGCCGATCTTGTCGGTGACGGTGGGCAGGATTGCGTCGTATTTCCGCAATGCTGCCCGCAGATCCTCGGGTGCCAGCGGCTTGTCGGAAAGATTCAGCTGTGCGTCGAACTGTTCGGACAGCCGCGCCTCGACCGCTGCGGGCCAGCGGCGCGTGACAAGAACCCGAGGTTTCACCATCTGTGCCTCCGTTTACTGCAGGACGCGGGCGATGGTCTGGCCGATCACCGCCGGGTTTTCGGCCATGGTGATGCCGGCCGCCGACAGGATCTCGACCTTTTCCGAAGCGCTTTCCCCGAAGGCCGAGATGATCGCGCCGGCATGGCCCATGGTGCGGCCCTTGGGCGCGGTCAGGCCGGCGATATAGGCCACGACCGGCTTGGTCACATGCTCGCGGATGTAGTCGGCGGCCTCGGCTTCCTGCGGCCCGCCGATCTCGCCGATCAGGCAGATGGCATGGGTGTCGTCGTCGTTCTGGAAATGCTCCAGCACGTCGCGGAAGGACGAGCCGTTGATCGGGTCGCCGCCGATGCCGACCGAGGTCGAGACCCCCAGCCCCAGCTCTTTCAGCTGCGCCGCCGCCTCATAGCCCAGCGTGCCCGAGCGGCCGATGATTCCGATATGGCCCTGCATATAGATGTGGCCGGGCATGATCCCCAGCATGGCCTTGCCGGGGCTGATGGTGCCGGCGCAGTTCGGGCCGGTCAGGATCATGCGGCGCTCTTTCGGATAGCGGTACATGTAGCGCTTGACGCGGATCATGTCCTGGGCCGGGATGCCGTCGGTGATGCAGACGCAGTAGTTGATGCCGGCGTCCGCGGCCTCCATGATGCTGTCGGCGGCAGCCGGCGGCGGCACGAAGACCAGCGAGGCCTGAGCCCCGGTCGCCTCGACCGCTTCCTTGACGGTGTTGAAGACCGGCACGCCCTCGCAGGTCTCGCCGCCCTTGCCGGGCACGACGCCGCCCACGACATTGGTGCCGTAGTCGATCATCTCCTTGGTGTGGAAGCGGGCCATCTTGCCGGTGATGCCCTGAACGATGACGCGGGTTTCGCGATCCAGAAAAATGCTCATCAGACGGCCCTCAGGTTCGAGTTCTTCTTGACGTCGGCCTGCCATGCGGCGACGGCGCGTTCGGCGGCCTCCATCAGGGTGGTGGCGCGGATCAGGGGCAGGCCGGACTGGGCCAGGATCTTTTGCCCCTCTTCGACATTGGTGCCGGCCAGGCGGACGATGACCGGCACGTCCACCGGATCGTCGCGCAGCGCCTTGACGACGCCCTCGGCCACCCAGTCGCAGCGGTTGATACCGGCGAAGATGTTGACCAGGATCGCCTGCACGTTCTTGTCCGACAGCACCAGGCGGAAGGCCTTGGACACCCGCTCGGGCGTGGCGCCGCCGCCGATGTCGAGGAAGTTCGCGGGCTCGCCACCGGCCAGCTTGATCGTGTCCATGGTCGCCATGGCTAGGCCGGCGCCGTTCACGATGCAGCCGATGTTGCCCTCCAGCCCGACATAGGACAGGCCGCGGTCGGCGGCGCGGGATTCGCGCGGGTCCTCTTGCGACTTGTCGCGCAGCTCGCTGATCTGCGGGTGCCGGAACAGGGCGTTGTTGTCGAAGGTCATCTTGGCGTCCAGCGCCAGGATGCGGTCGTCCGAGGTCACCACCAGCGGGTTGATTTCCACCATGGTCGCATCGAGGTCGCGGAAGGCGCGGTAGCAGCCCATCAGCGTGCGCACCATCTGCTGGATCAGCGCCGGCTTGATGCCAAGCGCGAAGGCGATCTCGCGGGCCTGGAATTCGCGCAGGCCGACCGCCGGTTCGATCGCGGCGCGGACGATGCTGTCGGGCTTGTCGGCCGAGATCTCCTCGATCTCCATCCCCCCCTCGCCCGAGGCGACGATCATCACCCGCTGGCTGGCGCGGTCCAGGACGAAGCCCAGATAGATCTCGCGCAGAATCGGCACCGCGGCCTCGACATAGACGCGGTAGATGCCCTTGCCCTCGGGCCCGGTCTGATGCGTCACCAGCTTCTGACCGAACATGTTCTCGGTCACGTCCTGGATTTCGCTGTCGCTGCTGCAGACCTTGACGCCGCCGGCCTTGCCGCGGCCGCCGGCATGGACCTGGGCCTTGACCACCCAGCGGTCACCGCCCATCTCGCGCGCCCGGTAGGCAGCCTGTTCCGGGCTATAGGCCAATGCGCCGGTGGGAATGCCCACCCCGAACTTGCTGAGCAGTTCCTTGGCCTGATATTCGTGGATATCCATAAGTTCTCCTCCCTCCCCGTTACGGCCTTATTCGGCGGCAACCGCGGTGTCGTAGTGTTTCTGCAGGTTCTTCAGGACCGCGTCGGTGTCGACCTCGGCGCCGAAGTCCTTCAGGGCCTGGGCGAAGCGGGTGACGATGTCGGTGATCGACTGCTGGTTCAGCAGGTTCAGGATGCCGATGCGGACCTGGACCGGCTCGGACAGCGTCGGCCAGATGCCGAAGCCCTTGGCGCGGCAGGCCTGCACCAGCTCGGCCTCGCGGCCCGCCAGCGCGCCGGGCAGGTTCAGCACCACCAGCGAGGTCATGTTCGAGGTGACCTCGCAGCCCATGGCGGTGACGGCATCGCGCAGCGCCGCCTCGTGGAACGCATAAGACTTGGCGCGGCCGGCGACCGTCTGTTGCAGCAGGATGCGCAGCGCCTCGTGGAAGGCGGCGACGGCATAGGCGCTGTGGGTGCGGTGATAGGTGCCCTTTTCCACGTCCTTGCCGTCGATGATGCCCCAGTGCCGGGCTTCGAGGATCGGGTGATGGACAAAGGTCCGGGTGCCGGTCTTGCGCAGGCTGTCGATATAGCGGTCGTTGAACGACACCGGCGCATAGGTCAGCGGCAGGCAGCAGATGCCCTTCTGCGGGCACGAGGCCCAGCCGGCCACGCCCGGATAGTCGTCGATGCGGAAGTCCTCGACCCCCAGCGACGACACCGCGTCGATCAGGCCCATCACGTCATGCTTCTGGCAGGCTTCCGAGAAGCCCTGGATGTCGTTGATGCGGCCCGAACCGGTTTCCCAATGCGCCATCATCGCCCATTTCGGCTTGTGCTCGGCCAGCGCCGCCTCGACGATCTCGCCGGTGACGGATTGGCCGTGCGGCACGTTGACCACGACGACCGAGGCCGGTTTCGGGTCCAGCGGCGATGCCGCCAGTTCCTCGGCCGTGGCGGCCTTCATGCGCAGCGTCAGCCCGTCGATGCCCGAGAAGGTGCCGTTGACGAAGGCCACCACCTTGTCGCCGGGCTGGACGGCGCTGAACAGGACGTCGAGCCCGCTCCAGCCGGTGCCGGCGACGCCGAAGGTGTAGACGTTCTTGGTCCCCATCACCTCGCGCAGCATCAGCTTGGCCTCGATCATGCCCCGCAGGACATCGGGCTGCATGTGGTCCGCCACCCCGGCGCTGGCAAAGCGCTGCAGCACGCGCGGGTCGGTATTGCCGGGTCCCGGGCCTGCTGCCAATGTGTTGGGGATTTCCAGCTGCGGAAAGATCGTCGCTTCGGTCATGCGCAATTTCCTTCAGTGCAAGTTTGTTTAACGGAACGAAACATGTTCTGGACATGTCTCACAACGTAAGATTATGCTGCATTGAGGTATCCATTCGGGCGGGGCAAAACCTACCCGAATGTATAGGGAGGAAGAATATGGGCCAGCATTTGCCGCCCCAGGGCGCCGGTTCGGGTCTGGACCGGCCGATGCGGACCGTGCGCAGCACCGAAACCGCAATTCCGGTGATTCTGGCCGACAGCAATCCGCTGGTCCTGTCCGCCATGTCCGAGGTGTTCGAGCGCGACGCGCGGTTCTCGCTGCTGGCGACATCCGCCACCGCCGAGGGCTTCCTGACCACCGCCCGCCGCGTGCCCGCCCGGGTCGGCATCGTCGACTGGGACCTGCCGGAAATGGGCGGCGCCCGGCTGATGGAACAGCTGCGCGAACAGGAGGACGCGCCCCGCATCATCGTCTATGCCCGCGAATCCAGCCAGGGCCACATCTCGGCCATGGGCGCGGGCGCGGCGGGCTTCGTCTCGCGCCATGGACCGGTCGAGGCGCTGCTGGACACCTGCGTCGCCGTCGCCGCCGGGCGGATGGTGTTTCCCTTTCTCGACGTGCGCGAATTGCAAAGGAACCCGCTGCATTCGCTGTCCCGGCGCGAGACCGACATGCTGTCCGCCCTGGCCCGAGGCATGACCAACCGCGAAATGTCAAAAGAGCTGGGAATTTCCCCCAATACGGTGAAGTTCCATTTGTCGAACCTTTATGACAAGCTGGCGGTGAAAAGCCGGGCTCAGGCGATCGCCTTTTTCTACTCGCAGCAACAGGGGGGGAATGCGCGGGGATAGGAGACGTCGTCTAGGACTTTTCTCCTTGTCAGAAATTTTATTTCTTGACAGGAAATAGAAATATTCTTTCCTTTGCGCGAACTTTACCCGGATAGGAGGCATCTTGCCATGAGTTTCTTTCCCATCGACCCCGCCCCGGCTCGTCTGAACCGCAGCGAGTTGGCGGTTCCCGGCAGCCAGCCGAACATGTTTGAAAAGGCTGCACAATCCGATGCAGACGTCGTGTTCCTCGACCTCGAGGACGCGGTGGCGCCGGACGAAAAGCCGCAGGCGCGCAAGAACATCATCAAGGCCCTGAACGAGCTCGACTGGGGCAAGAAGACCATGTCGCTGCGAATCAACGGGCTCGACACCCATTACATGTATCGCGACGTCGTCGACGTGGTCGAACAGGCCGGCGAGCGGCTGGACCTGATCATGATCCCGAAGGTCGGCACCGCCGCCGACGTCTATGCCGTCGACATGCTGGTGACCCAGATCGAGGACGCCAAGGGCTATAAAAAGCGCATCGGCTTCGAGCATATCATCGAGACCGCGCTGGGGATGCAGAACATCAACGAGATCGCCGCGGCCTCGAAACGCAACGAGAGCCTGCATTTCGGCGTCGCCGATTACGCCGCCTCGACCCGCGCCCGCACCACGGTGATCGGCGGCGTGAACGAGCATTACTCGGTGCTGACCGACAAGCTGGCCGACGGCTCGCGCCAGGTCCATTGGGGCGACATGTGGCATTACGCGCTGTCGCGCATGGTGGTGGCGGCCCGCGCCAACGGGCTGCGGCCGGTGGACGGCCCCTTCGGCGACTTCTCGGATCCCGATGGCTACAAGGCGGCCGCCTATCGCGCCGCGGTGCTGGGCTGCGAGGGCAAATGGGCGATCCACCCCAGCCAGATCGCGCTGGCGAACGAGGTGATGAGCCCCTCGGCCGCCGAGGTCGAGCGCGCACAGCGCATCCTCGACGCCATGGCCAAGGCCGAGGCCGAGGGCAAGGGCGCGGTGTCGCTGGACGGCCGGCTGATCGACTATGCCTCGATCCGCCAGGCCGAGGTGCTGGTCGCCAAAGCCCGGCAGATCGCGGCGTGAGCGTCGGCCTTGCCGAGATGCGGGCGCTGGCGGGGCGGCTTTACGCCGCCGCCGTCACCGCCGCCGACCCGGCCCTGGCCGTGCGTCGGCATTTCGAGCGCCACCCCGATCCCGGGGTGGCGGGCCACAGCACACTGATCGCCGTCGGCAAGGCCGCACCAGCCATGCTGGCCGAGGCCAGGGAACATGTCCGCGGCCCCGTCACCGCGCTGGCGGTGACGCATGAGGGCAACGAGACCACCGTTCCCGGCGCCCGGGTCCTGACCGCCAGCCACCCGGTGCCCAGCGAATCCGGCCTGCAGGCCGGCCGCGAGATCCTGGCGCTGCTGGACGCGGCCGGCGCCGCGGACCGGGTGCTGGCGCTGATCTCGGGCGGCGGCTCGGCGCTGATCCCGGCACCACGGGCACCGCTGACCCTGGCCGACAAGCAGGCGGTGAACCGGCTGCTGCTGGCCAGCGGCCTCGACATCACCGCGATGAACCTGGTCCGCCAGCAGCTTTCGGAACTGAAGGGCGGCGGCTTCCTGCGCCATGCCGCCCCTGCCCCGGTGACCGGTCTGATCCTGTCGGACGTGATCGGCAACGAATTGGGCGCGGTGGCCTCGGGCCCGACCACACCGCCGCTGGGGACGCGGCAGGATGCGCTGGCGCTGCTGACGCGGCACGGGCTGCTGGAGCAACTGCCTGCCGCGGTGCGGACATTGCTGGAAACGCCCGAAACCGCCGCGCCGCTTCCGGCGGCCGAAAACCATCTGATCGGCAGCAACGAGCAATCGCTGCAGGCGATGCGCGATGCGGTTGCCCCCGGCTGGACGGCGCGGATCGTCTCGGATCGGCTGGTCGGCGACGTGGCGGATGCCGCGGCAGAGATCGTGCGCGCCGCGCGCGAGGCCCCGGCCGACCGCCCGACCGCGCTGATCTTCGGCGGCGAGACGACGGTGACCCTGCGCGGCACCGGCAAGGGCGGCCGCAACCAGGAGCTGGCTTTGCGCTTGGCCGAGGCCATGCGCGACTGGAGCGGCGACTGGACCTTCCTCAGCGGCGGTACCGACGGCCGCGACGGCCCCACCGATGCGGCCGGCGGGCTGGTCGACGGCGGCACCATGGCCCGGATCGCGGCCGCGGGGCAGGACATGCAAGCGCTGCTGGCCAACAACGACAGCCACGCGGCGCTGGCTGCCGCCGGCGACCTGCTGCTGACCGGCGCCACCGGCACCAATGTCGCCGATGTCCAGGTGATGCTGCTGAACTGATCGCCCGGCATTGCACCGACGGCCCGGGGTGCTTCCCGGCCCGCCGGCGCAATGCCGAAGCGGATCATTCCCGTCGCGGCGAAAACCGCCATACTCGCCGAAGAGCGCGATCATGCCGTCGGCGAAGGTGCCGCGCCCCACCCAGTCGTCGTGGCCGCCGGCATATTTGCGCCAGTCCGCCGCCTAGCCCTTGATGCGCAGCATGTCGCGCAGGATACGCGACGCTTCCAGGATGCCCGCCAAGTCGCAGCGCCCGGTCTCGCACAGGCCGGCGGCCAGAAACAAGCGGATCGGCAGCCGCTCGCGTCGGGCGACCTGCTGCACGACCCAAGGCATGCGTCGCGGGCGACCCCCTTGGGCGCCCACCAGAACGGCCCCGGCATGGACAGCACGTTGCCGAAAGCGTCCGGGCGGCGCGCGGCCACCGTCGCGGCGGCCAGCCGGCCGTAGCTGGCACCGGCGGCCCGCACCGTGCGCGACAGGTCGGGCCGGATGCCCAGCCGCGCCGCCACCTGCGGCAACAGTTTATCGGCCAGCGCATCGGCGCGGGCCCTGTTTACACGGCCGCCGCCTGCAGCCGCCGACCTGTGGCCGGTGCGGCGACGAGGGCGCGGGCTAGAAACTCAGCGCGAAATGCTCGCCCATGTCGGGCTTGGCGCCGGTGACCTTGGACTTCGCGATCTCGTAGAGGAAGCGCATGCTGCCGCCGGTCAGCCAGATCTCGGCCCCGGCCAGGTCCAGCCGCATCAGCTGCAAGTCCGGGTCCTGCTTGCCTTCCTCGAACCAGGCCGAGGCGACGGAGTTCCACAGCTCGTCCAGCTTTGCGCGGTCGTCGGACAGCGCCAGCGTGCCGTCCAGCCGCGCGAACAGCCCGCCGGATTCGTCAGCGACCGCATGCAGTGCCGGTTTCCCGCCGCCCGCCACCGCCTGGACCAGATCGGTGCCCTTGGCGGTGATGAACCACAGTGCGCGGCCTTCGCGGTCGGCATAATGCGACATCGGCACCAGCCGCGGCGCCTCGACCAGGCCCAGCATGCCGGAATTCACCTTTTCCAGCCGGTCCCAGAACCGGTCGGCCTGTTCTTCGTGATCGGTCATCGCGACCTCCTTTCGTTGCCGGCTCAACGGGCGGCGAAGGCGGCGGTTCCTTGGCGCGGATTTAGCATTTGTTTAGCGACGCGGCGACACGCTTGACGAACAAAATGGGAACATGGAAGCTGGCGGCATGGCCCCACGCATCTTGCAAGACAAGCTCGCCATCCTGGCGGACGCCGCGAAATACGACGCCTCCTGCGCATCGAGCGGCGGGCAACGCCGGGATGCGCGCCGGGGCGGGCTGGGCTCGTCGGGGGGCAGCGGCATCTGCCACGCCTATACGCCGGACGGGCGCTGCATCTCGCTGCTGAAGATATTGCTGACGAATTTCTGCATCTTCGACTGCGCCTATTGCATCAACCGTGTCTCCTCCAACGTCGAGCGGGCACGGTTCACGCCCGAGGAGGTGGTCTCGCTGACGCTGGAATTCTATCGCCGCAACTATATCGAGGGGCTGTTTCTGTCCTCGGGCATCGTCCGCTCGGCCGACCAGACCATGGCCGAGATGGTCCGCATCGCCCGCAGCCTGCGGCAGGACCACGGCTTTCACGGCTATATCCACCTCAAGACCATCCCCGAGGCGTCGCCCGAACTGATCCGCGAAGCGGGGCTTCATGCCGACCGGCTGTCGATCAACGTCGAGCTGCCGCAGGACGCCAGCCTGCGCCGCCTTGCCCCCGAAAAGCGGCCGCAGACCATCCGCACCGCCATGGCGCAGGTGCGGCTGGAGACCGAGGCGGCCGGCGACCGGACCCATACCGGCCGCAAGCCCCCGCGCTTTGCCCCGGCGGGCCAAAGCACGCAGATGATCGTCGGCGCGGATGGCGCGGACGACGTGGCGATCCTGGACAGCGCCAGCCGGCTTTACAGCGGCTATCGGCTGCGGCGGGTCTATTATTCCGGCTTCAGCCCGATCCCCGACGCCTCGGCCGCGCTGCCGCTGGTCAAGCCGCCGCTGATGCGCGAACACCGGCTGTATCAGGCCGACTGGCTGCTTCGCTTCTATGGCTTCACGGCCGAGGACATCGGCACCGCCGCGCCGGGCGGACACCTGGACCTGCAACTGGATCCGAAACTGGCCTGGGCGCTGCAGAACCGCGCGCTGTTCCCGGTCGCGGTGAACGCCGCCCCGCGCGAGATGCTGCTGCGGGTGCCGGGCTTCGGCATCCGCATCGTCGAGCGCATCCTGGCCGCGCGGCGGGACCGGGCGCTGCGGGTCGAGGACCTGGCGTGGATGGGGGCGCTGGTCAGGAAGGCCCGGCCCTTCATCATGGTCCCCGGCTGGTCGCCCGGCGCGCTGACGGACGCCGCCGATCTGCGGGCGCGCTTCGCGCCGCCGCCGCGGCAGCTGGCGCTGCTGTGACCTATGCCGTCGCCCTGCCCGAGCGCGGCAGTTTCGAGGCCTGGCGTGCCGCCGCCCGCTGCGCCATCGGCCACGGCATCGCGCCCGAGCGGATCGACTGGGCCGGCAACACCGGGCTGTTCGCCGCCCCGCCCCTGCCCGATTACAACGGTCCGCCGCCTCGGGTGCCCGCGGGTTTCCCGGCGCTGGCCCGCAGCGTTTCCTGGCACGCGGCGCCGCAGCGCTTCGCCCTGCTCTACCAGGCGCTCTGGCGGCTGCACCGGGGCGATGGCAATCCGCTGTCCCATGCCGATCCCTTGGGGCGGCGGCTGCAGCTGATGGCCAAGGCGGTCGGGCGCGACATCCACAAGATGCACGCCTTCCTGCGCTTTCGCGAACTGCCCGCGCCCGGCCCCCGCCGCAGCTTCGCCGCCTGGTTCGAGCCCGAGCACGACACGCTGGAGCCGGCGAGCCCGTTCTTCGCACGCCGCTTCGCCGATATGGACTGGCTGATCGTCACGCCGCGGCTCAGCGCCCGCTTTCGCGACGGCGCGCTGGTCTTCGGCCCCGGCGGCGACCGCCCCGACCTGCCGGAAGATGCCGCCGAACCGCTTTGGGCGACCTATTTCGCCAATATCTTCAATCCGGCCCGGATCAAGCTGGCGGCGATGCGGTCCGAGATGCCGCGGAAATACTGGAAGAACCTGCCCGAGACCCGGCTGATCCCGCAGATGCTGGCCGGGGCCGAGGCGCGGGTGCAGCGCATGCATGCGGCCGGCGCCGCCGCGCCCCGCCCCGGCGCCGCCCCGGTCCTGGCCCGCTATCGCGCCGCCATGCCGCAGGCGCCGGATTGCCCCCAGACTCTGGACGAGGCGCGGGCCGCCGCGCTGCAATGCCGCCGCTGCGGGCTGTGCGAGGCCGCGACGCAGACCGTCTGGGGCGAGGGGCCGGCCGATGCCCCCCTGATGATCGTGGGCGAGCAGCCCGGCGACCACGAGGACCTGGCCGGCCGCCCCTTCGTCGGTCCCGCGGGCCGGCTGCTGCGTCAGGTCATGGCCGAGGCCGGTCTGGACCCCGGCCGCGCCTGGCTGACCAATGCCGTCAAGCATTTCAAGTTCGCGCCCCGCGGCAAGCGCCGGCTGCACCGCAATCCCGATGCGACCGAGATCCGGCATTGCCGCTGGTGGCTGGGGCTGGAACTGGCATTGGTGCGGCCCCGCGTCACGCTGGCGCTCGGCGCCTCGGCCGCGCTGGCGCTGACCGGTGACGACAGCCCGCTGGCCGGGCGCCGCGGCCGGGTCGAAACCGGGCTGCACGGCGGGCCGGTGCTGCCGTCCTGGCATCCGGCCTATGTGCTGCGCCTGCCCGATCCGGATCAGGCGGCGCAGGCACGGGCCCAGCTTGCCGCGGATCTGGCCGCCGCCCTGCGCCTGGCCGCGCTGGAACAAACCCGCCCGGCCGACGTTGCCCCCGCAGCCCGGGCACAGACGCCCGCCCCTCCCCACCTTTGAAGAAGGCAGGCAAGATGGCACAGAAATCCTATTCCACCGGAACCGGCAACGGCGGCGAGACCCAGCAGCGCGGCGGCGAGGCGCTGACCACCAACCACGGCATCGCCATTTCGGACAACCAGAACAGCCTGCGCGCGGGCGCGCGCGGCCCGACCCTGCTGGAAGATTTCGTCCTGCGCGAGAAGATCTTCCACTTCGACCATGAGCGCATCCCCGAGCGCATCGTCCACGCCCGCGGCTCGGTCGCGCATGGGACCTTCGAATGCATCGACCCGATCCCGGACCTGACCCGGGCCAGCCTGTTTGCCGAAAAGGGCAAGAAGACGCCGGTGATCGTACGCTTCTCGACCGTGGCCGGGGGCGCCGGTTCGGTGGACACCCCGCGCGACGTGCGCGGCTTCGCGACCAAGTTCTATACCGACGAAGGCAACTGGGACCTGGTCGGCAACAATATCCCGGTGTTCTTCATCCAGGACGCGATCAAGTTCCCGGACCTGGTGCATTCGGTCAAGATGGAGGCCGACCGCGGCTATCCGCAGGCGGCGACCGCGCATGACACCTTCTGGGATTTCGTGTCGCTGATGCCGGAAACCCTGCACACGGTGATCTGGGCCATGTCCGACCGCGCCATCCCGCGCAGCTTCCGCATGATGCAGGGCTTCGGCGTGCACAGCTTCAAGCTGGTGAACGCGGATGGCGAAGAGCGCTTCGTCAAGTTCCATTGGAGGCCGCGGCTGGGCGTCCAGTCGCTGGTCTGGGACGAAAGCGCCAAGATGCAGGGCGCCGACAACGACTATCACCGCCGCGACCTCTACGAGGCCATCGCCGCGGGCGATTTCCCGGAATGGGATTTCGCGGTCCAGGTCTTCGACCAGGAACTGGCCGACAGCCTGCCCTATGACGTGCTGGATGCGACCAAGATCATCCCCGAGGAGGTGGTGCCGCTGCGCGTGATCGGCCGCATGGTGCTGGACCGCAACCCCGACAACCATTTCGCCGAGAACGAACAGGTCGCCTTCCTGCCCTCGAACGTGGTTCCGGGCATCGATTTCTCGGACGATCCGCTGCTGCAGGGGCGGCTGTTTTCCTATCTCGACACGCAGAAGTCGCGGCTGGGAACAACGAATTTCCACCAGATTCCGGTGAATGCGCCGAAGTGCCCCTATGCCAACATGATGCGCGACGGCATGATGCAGACCCAGGTCCCCACGGGCCGCGCCAATTACGAACCGAACAGCCTGGACCAGGCGGGCGAGGACCCGGGCCCGCGCGCCAGCGACGCCGGTTTCGTCACCGCCCCCGCCGCCGTTCAGGGCGACAAGCTGCGCATCCGGGCCGAAAGTTTCGGCGACCACTACAGCCAGCCGCGGCTCTATTGGCGCTCAATGACGGAAAACGAGCAGGCGCATATCGCCTCGGCCTTTGTCTTCGAACTGTCCAAGGTCGCGCTGGAGCATGTCCGCAACCGCGTGCTGAGCCATCTGCGCAACATCGACGAGGACCTGGCCGCCCGCGTGGCCAAGGGCCTGGCCATGGACCTGCCCGAGGCGGCCAAGCCCTTCCGCGCGCCGGTGGACCTGCCGCCTTCGGAGGCGCTGTCGATCCAGAAGAACTGGCAGGCGGTGCTGAAGGGGCGCAAGGTCGGCATCCTGTTCGCCGAAGGCTCGGACAAGGCGGCGATCGACAGGCTTGTCAAGGCGGTGACGGATGCCGGCGGCACGCCCTTCACCATCGCCCCCAAGGTCGGCGGCATCGCGCTGGCGGGGGGCGAGATGAAGGCGGACGGGCAGTTGGCCGGCTCGCCCTCCTGTCTGTTCGACGCGGTGGCGCTGGTTCTGACCGAGGACGCGGCGCGCAAGCTGACCCGGGACAGTGCCGCGGTGGCTTTCGTGATGGACGCCTTTGCCCATCTGAAGGCCATCGGCCATGACGCCGGGGCGCAGCCCCTGCTGGACCGCGCCGGCATCGAGCCCGACGAGGGCGTCACCGACCTCGGCGCCCTGCCCGAGGCGGCGACCCGGCGCTATTGGGCGCGCGAGCCCAAGGTCCGCGACCTGGCCTGACCGTCCCTGGTCCTGCGGGCCGTCAGGCCCGCAGTTCCTTGCGCTGGCACAGCAGCATCGGCGCGTGCTCCAGGCAGAACAGGCCGAAGGCCAGCACCCAGGCGGCCCCCGCCAGCCGGATCAGCAGGTCGTAGTCGCCGAACTCCGCCAGCGGCCGCAGCAGCGCCGCCGCCCAGATCGCGACATAGCTGAGCGTCGTCAGGCGCGAGGCGGTCAGGTCGCGGCCGGTATGGCCGCGGGTGGCCCGGGTCATCACCGCCAGCATCTCGCCGCCGATGGCACCGATGGCCAGGACATGCAGCGCCGCGCCCGTGGTCAGCAGGCCGAAGCCCGCCAGCCCGATGGCGGCGAAGCCCAGGACCAGCATCAGATAGCCGCCATGCAGCGCCAGCACCAGCGGCTCGGCCGCGGTGCGCCAGCCGCGCCAGCGGGCCAGCCGGACCAGGTTCAGCACCGCCGCAGCCAGGGCCGCCAGGGCCACGGCCCGCGCCTCGGGGGCAAGGATCCAGCCGGCCAGAGCGGCGGCCGACAGGCAGGCGGTCGCGCTGTCGAACCGGCCATAGGGCGCCGGCAGCGGTCCCGGCCCGCGCCGCGCCAGCCAGTTGCGGGTGAAGCTGGGGGTGATGCGGCCGCCGATGATGACGATCAGCAGCACATAGGCCGAGACCGCCAGCCGCGCCGCCATGGCCGGATCGCCGTCGCGCAGCACGGACAGGTGAAAGACGATATTGGCCAGCGCCAGGGCCGAGACCATGCCGACCACCTTCAGGTCGCGCCATTTGCGACCGGCGACGATCTCGACGGTAAAGACCGCAGCCATCACCGGCAGGAACAGCGCGTCGATCGCGACCGCCGCCAAAAGCGCCCCGGCCGGCGCGAAGGTCAGGGCCAGCCGGCCGGCCAGCCACAGCCCGGCCAGCGCCATCAGCGGCCTGCCCGACAGCGGCATGCGGCCGGTCCAGTTCGGGATCGCCGTCATCAGGAACCCGGCGAGCACCGCCGAGGCGAAGCCGAACAGCATCTCGTGCATGTGCCAGTGGCTGGCGCCATAGGCGCCGCCGGGGGCGCCGTGACCGGCCAGAGCCGCCACCCACATCAGCATCGCCAGCACCGCCCACAGCGCGCCGCCCAGGAAGAACGGCCGGAAGCCGTAGGAGAACAGCACCGGCCCGGTCCGGGACAGGCCGCGCGGGATGCCGCCCTCGGGTCGCTTGATATTCGCGGTCTTGCCCATGGCAACCTCGCCAGGTGAAAACGCCCGCCGCCGAAAGACCGGACGGCGGGCCCAGGGTATCACGGCAGGGGCGCCGGGTCAGCGCGTGACCTGCGCCAGCGCGGCGTCCATCCGCTCGCGCGCCTTCTTGGGCAGCTTGCCCTCGGCCAGCGCGTCGTAGTTCGAGGCATCGCCGCCGACCTGGATCAGCGCCACCATGCCCATCGGGAAATGCGGCTTGCATTTCACGCCGTAAAGGCCGGGGGTCTCGACGGTCAGCACATATTCCTCGTTCAGCTTCGATTCGAACTCGGCCACGCCTTCGGGAAGCATGTCGGGCAGCGAGACCACGTCATGGCCCTTGGCCGTGGGCACGAAGGTGACGGTGTCGCCGACCTCGGCCTGGACGAAGGCCGGCTCGAACACCATCGCGCCCGCCTCGCCCTTGTTCAGCATCTGCACCTGGTGATCGGCGGCAAAGGCCGGAAAGGCCAGCGCGGTCATCACGGCGGCCATGGTCAGAGAGCGTTTCATATCCTGATCTCCTAGCGGAAGAATGGTCTTTCCGGGGTTCTGGATAGCGGGCCGGTTCCGGCGCGACTTTGCGCTGGCTCAAATTGCAGAGAATTCATGTCAGGATTGCGTCTGCGCGATGGCGGACAGCGCCGCGGCATCGGCGATGATGACCTTGCGGCGGGCACGCAGCAGGATGCCCCCGGTTTCCCAGGCGGCCATGATCCGCGACACGGTATGCAGGGTATTGCCGCTCATGTCGGCGATGTCCTGGCGGGTCAGCGGAAAGGGAATCTCGACCGGGCCGCGGTCCGGGGGCGCGGCGCCGTTGCCCTGCCGCGCCAGGCGCAGCAGCAGGTGGGCGATGCGGCGGCCGGCCTCTTCGGTGCTCATCTCGCGCAGGCGGATATGCGCCTCGTCCAGCTTGCGGCCCACGGCCTGGATCGCCGAGAAGGCCAGCGAGGGCGCGGCGCCGATCAGCGGTTCCCACCGCGACCGCGGCCAGGCCAGCAGGCGGCTGTCCACCATCGCCTCGGCGCTGCCCGGATAATGGCTGCGGCCGAGCGCGGGCGCAAAGCCGCAAAGCTCGCCCGGATGGACGATGCGGACGATGAATTGCTGGCCGTCCTCGGTGACCTGGGTGACCTTCAGCCGCCCCTCGATCAGCACGAAGAAGCGGGCCGCGGCATCGGCCTGCAGGAACAGCGACTCGCCCTGCGCCAGCGCCTGGCGGATCATGCCCTGGCGCACCTCGTCCAGCTGGGCGGGGCTGAGGCCGGCGAAAAGCGGCAGGTCGGAAAGGTTCTCGGACATCGGATCCCTGCGGATGGCGGCGGGGGCAGGACCGGGCTAGCACAACCGGCGCCGGGGTGCAGCCCGCTATTCCGCCTGATCCAGCAGATGGCGCGCCCAACGCCCCGCCGCCCAGGCGGCCGGCACGCCCAGCGGTCCCGACAGCGCCAGCACCGCATGGGGCGACAGCGCCGGCAGGCCGACCGACTGGCCGAGGAGCCCCAGCATGAACAGGTTGATCGCCACCGCGCCGGCCGCGAAGACGTAAAGCAGCAGCGCCAGTTTCCAGACCGGCCAGATCGCGTCTCGGCTCATCGGCAGCCTCCTTCGCCTGGGGCAGGATCTGGCATCTTCATTTCCGGCCAGCCTTGACTTTGGTTAAGGATCGGTCCGGGGGGCTGGGGCATATCCGGAGGGATGCCAACCGCTCCCGGAGTGCTCGCCATGCGCGAAGTTCTGACGAAGAGCATGGCCCGAAACATCTTCTATGGCGGGTCTCTGTTCTTCATTCTCGTATTCATCGGGCTGTTCGCCCAAAGTCACTGGTACATCGTCAACGTCTCGACCGACAAGGCCGGCCTGACCGACGAGGTCGCGGCCGGCAAGCATGTCTGGGAACGCAAGGCCTGCATCAACTGCCACACCATCCTGGGCGAAGGCGCCTATTTCGCGCCCGAACTCGGCAACGTCATGAAGCGCTGGGGCGTGCAGGACGATCCCGAAGCCGCCTTCGAGGTGCTGAAGGGCTGGATGGAGGCGCAGCCGACCGGCATCGAGGGCCGGCGCCAGATGCCGCAGTTCAACCTCAGCGACGACGAAATCCGCGAACTGACCGAGTTCCTGCTGTGGACCGGCCGGATCAACACCCAGAACTGGCCGCCGAACGATGCCGGCTGAAGGATCGAAGCGATGAAATATCAGACCCAGAAAATCGCGCTGGCCTATATCTACGTGGCGCTCGCGCTGTTCGCCGTCCAGGTCCTGATGGGCCTGATCCTCGGCTATATCTACGTCAATCCCAACTTCCTGTCCGAGACCCTGCCCTTCAACATCGCCCGGATGCTGCATTCCAACGCGCTGATCGTCTGGCTGCTGACGGGGTTCTTCGGCGCCGCCTATTTCCTGATCCCGGAAGAGGCGGAACGCGAGATCCATTCGCCGACCCTGGCCTATGTCCAGCTGGCGATCCTGGTCGTCGGCACGGCGGGCGTGGTGGTGACCTATCTCTTCAACCTGTTCGAGGGCAATTTCCTGCTGGGCAAGCAGGGGCGCGAATTCCTGGAGCAGCCGACCTGGGTCAAGATCGGCATCGTCGTCGCGGCGCTGATCTTTCTCTACAACGTCTCGCTGACGGTGCTGAAGGGGCGCAAGACGGTGATCTCGACCATCCTGCTGCTGGGCCTCTGGGGGCTGGCGCTGCTGTTCCTGTTCGCCTTCTACAACCCCTCGAACCTGGCGCTGGACAAGCAGTACTGGTGGAACGTCGTGCACCTGTGGGTGGAGGGCGTGTGGGAGCTGATCATGGCCTCGATCCTGGGCTTCCTGATGCTGAAGCTGACCGGCGTCGACCGCGAGGTGGTCGAGAAATGGCTGTACGTCATCGTCGCCTCGGCGCTGTTCTCGGGCATCCTGGGGACCGGGCACCATTATTTCTGGATCGGGATGCCCGCCTATTGGCAATGGCTCGGCTCGATCTTCTCGAGTTTCGAGGTGGTGCCGTTCTTTGCCATGATGGCCTTCGCCTTCGTCATGGTCTGGAAGGGCAAGCGCGACCACCCGAACAAGGCGGCGCTGCTGTGGAGCCTGGGCTGCGCGGTGCTGGCCTTCTTCGGCGCCGGGGTGTGGGGCTTTCTGCACACGCTGCACGGGGTCAACTATTACACCCACGGCACGCAGGTCACGGCGGCGCACGGGCACCTGTCCTTCTTCGGCGCCTATGTCTGCCTGAACTTGGCGCTGTTCACCTATGCCATGCCGATCCTGCGCGGCCGCGACCCCTATAACCAGGTGCTGCTGATGGTCTCGTTCTGGCTGATGGCGGGCGGGATGGTGTTCATGACCTTCGTGCTGACCTTTGCCGGGGTGATCCAGACCCACCTCCAGCGCGTCATGGGCATCAACTACATGGAGGTGCAGGACCAGATCGGCCTGTTCTACTGGATGCGCTTCGGCGCCGGCGTGCCGGTGCTGCTGGGGGTGATCCTGTTCATCTGGGCCACGCTGGTTCCCCGCCGCGAGGTGATCCAGCCCGGCCCGGTGATCGAGCATGCCGCGGAGTAAGAACGCCATGGACGGAACATTGCATCATATCGAGGGGGGCACCGCCCCCTTCTACCTGCCCCAGGCCGACGAATGCGACATCTTCGCCGCCGCATTCGCCCACCGGCTGCCGCTGCTGCTGAAAGGCCCGACCGGCTGCGGCAAGACCCGCTTCGTCGCCCATATGGCGGCGCGGCTGGGACGGCCGCTCTACACCGTCTCGTGCCACGACGACCTCTCGGCCGCCGACCTGATCGGCCGCTACCTGCTGAAGGGCGGCGAGACGGCCTGGGTGGACGGCCCCCTGACCCGCGCCGTGCGCGAGGGCGCGATCTGCTATCTGGACGAGGTGGTCGAGGCCAGAAAGGACGTGGCCGTGGTCCTGCACCCGCTGACCGACGACCGCCGCATCCTGCCCATCGACCGCACCGGCGAGGAATTGCAGGCACCCCCGGGCTTCATGCTGGTGGCAAGCTACAACCCCGGTTACCAGAACATCCTGAAGACGCTGAAGCCCTCGACCCGGCAGCGCTTCCTGTCGATCGAGTTCGGCTTCCCGCCGCCCGAGCACGAATTGCCGGTGGTCTGCGGCGAAAGCGGACTGGACGAAAGCCGCGCGGCGCTGCTGATCCGCATCGCGAACAAGCTGCGCGGGCTCAAGGGCCAGGACCTGGAGGAAGGCGTCTCGACCCGGCTGGTGATCTATGCCGCGACGCTGATCGCCGGCGGCATGAACTTCGACCGCGCGGTCGAGGCGGCGATGATCGAGCCCCTGACCGACGACGCCGAGGTGAAGCGCGGCCTGGCCGATCTGGTCACGGCGCTGGCGGGCTGACATGGCGCATGACCTCGCCCCCTGGGAGCCGGAGGAGACGGTCGGCAAGCTGTGGCACCGTCTGGCCGGGCGGCTGGACGCGGCCCCGGATTTCAGCGACGCCGCGGCGACTCTGGAGCAGATGCGGCCGCGGCTTGCGGTGCTGTTCCGGGGCCTGGGCGGCGGCGGCTCGGTCGAGATCCGGGCCGTTGCCGAAGAGGAAAGCCGGCACCGCCTGCGGCTACGCCGCCGCCTGGCGACCCCGGTCGAGCACGTGGCGCGGGCCAGTTTCGACGGCGAGGCGCTGCGGCTGCCGGCCCGTCTGGCCGAGTTCCCGGACGCAGGGGACAACCGCGACCTCTACCTGTGGCTGGCCGCCTGCGCCGCACATGCGCCCGCCGTGCCGCCGGCCGACGACCCGCTTCAGGCCGACCTTGCCGCCATTGCCGCGTCGCGCGCCATGGTCGCGGCGACGCTGGAGGATGCGCCGGGGCTGCGGGTGCCGTGGCAGCGGCTGGTGCGCGCCCACCTGACCCTGCGCCCCCGCGCCGGCGGCGGCGTCGAGGGCGCTGTCGAGGCGCTGGTCCGCGCCGCCTTGCAGGACGGCGAGGCGCCGGTGCCGACCGGCCCTGCTCCGCGCGGTTATCGCCCGTTCCGCCCGGTCCCGATGTGGCCGCAGCTGCGGATCCCCGCCGCCTCGGCCCGCAACGAGGATGCCGAGCCCGCCGGCGCCGGGTCGCGCGACGAGAGCGAGGACGGCCCTGCCCGCAAGGCCCGCCGCAACAAGGCCGACCAGGCCGAGCGCAAGGACAGCATCATCCTCTACAAGTTCGAGGCCATGCTGAGCTGGGCGCAATTCCTGAACCTGAACCGTCGGGTCGAGGACGACGACCCCGAAAACGCCCGCAAGGCCGCCGACGACCAGGATGAGATCGCCTTGGGCCAGATATCCAAGGCACCGGCGACCAAGCTGAAGCTGCATCTGGACCTGGCGCCCGAGGATGCCGACCACGAACGGCTGTCGGCGCAGCATGTCTATCCCGAATGGGATGCCCGCCGCGGTGCCTATCTGCCCGATCACTGCCGGGTGCTGGCGACGACGGTCGAAGCCGACCCCGCCCATGCCGTGACGCCGGACCCGGCCGCGCGCCGGCGCATCCGCGCCGTGCGGCAACGCTTCCAGGCCCTGCGCCCGGCGCGGATCATGCGCCCCGGCCAGCCCGACGGCGAGGAACTGGACCTGGACGCCGCGCTGCGCTCGGCCGCCGACCTGCGCGCCACCGGCCAGGGCAGCGACCGCATCTGGCGCCAGTCCCGGCCCGAGCGGCGCGACCTTGCCGTCTCGATCCTGCTGGACGTGTCACGCTCGACCGAAAGCGCGGTCGCGGGCCGTGCCGTCATCGACATCGCGCGCGAGGCGCTGATCGCCCTGGCCTGGGGACTGGACGCCTGCGGCGACCGCTTCGCCATCCAGGGCTTTTCGTCGCTGCGGCGCGACCGCGTGTTCCTGCACGATTGCAAGGGCTTCGATGAGCCGATGACCGCCGAGATCGAGGCCCGCATCGCCGCGCTGCGGCCCGGTTTCTATACGCGGCTGGGCGCGGCGATGCGCCATGCCTCGGCCGGGCTGGCGACGCAGCCGCGGGCGCGGCGGCTGCTGCTGGTGCTGACCGACGGCAAGCCGAACGACCTGGACCATTACGAGGGCCGCCACGGCATCGAGGACAGCGCCATGGCCGTGCGCGAGGCCCGCCGCAGCGGACAGGCGGTGTTCGGCATCACCATCGACAAGCAGGCGCAGGCCTGGTTCCCGCGCATCTTCGGGCGCGGCGGCTTTGCGGTGATCGGCAATCCCGACCGGCTGACCGACGCCCTGCCCGAGATCTATCGCCAGCTGACGCTGTAGTCAGACCTCGCCCGGATCGCCCTCGACCATGTCGCGCAGCGCCGCGACCGAGCCGATCTGGGCCCGGGTCTGGTCGATGCGTACGCCATGGTCGCGCAACCGCGCGAAGGCGCGGCTAAGGCTTTCCGGCTTCATCCCCAGCGCGCCGGCGATCAGCGCCTTGTCATAGGGCAGCGTGACCTCGACCGATCCCTCGGCATCGGGCGGACAGAGCTCCAGCAGGAATCCGGCGACGCGCTGCGTGCCCGAGCGCGCCTTCAGCTGTTCGATCTGTTCGACCAAACCCTGCAGGTGCTGGAAGGTCGAGGCGATGACCGAGATCGCCGCCTCGGGCCGCGATTTCAGCGCCGAGAGCAGCGCGTCCGCCGGCAGCGCGATCAGCCGGCAATCGGTCGAGGCCGCGGCCGAGACCGGATAGGGCGCGCGCCGCAGCGCGATGGGCTCGCCGAAGCTTTGGCCGCGCTTCATCGTGCCGACGACCGCCTCGGTGCCGCCGGGCGTCAGGCGGTAAAGCTTGACCCAGCCCTCGGCCACGATATGCAGCGCCTGGGCGGTGTCGCCCTGGTGAAAGATCGGCGCCCCGCGCTGATAGCGCGCCACCCGCGCCCGATCCAGCAGCAGTTCCGCCAACTCCGCGGGCATGGTGGACAGCAGGCGCGATTGCAGCGCGACGGCGCGCAATTCCGGGCTGAGGCGGGCCGAGGGCGACGCCATCAGAACAGCCCGTGACTGCCGCCCACCGCCCCGACCACGGCGACGAGCGAGCTCAGGATCAGCAGCCAATGCATCCGCGCCAGCCGGGCAAAGTCCCGCGCCGGCTTCGCGGAAGAGGCCATGCGCCGGTGCAGGAACAGCGGCTCGATCACGAACAGCATCGCGGCAAAGATCAGCCAGACCATCAGCATCGCATGCATCCACCAGAACTGCGCATCCTGGAAACGATCCCACATCTGGCCGCGCCAGACCATCCAGAATCCGCTGAGCCCGGCCAGCGCCACCCACAACCGGGCCTGGGCCGCGAAACGCCCCTCGAAACGATGGAAGGCGGCAAGGCGCTCGGCCGGGGGATGCAGCGCCCGGATCGCCGGGATCACCACCAGGGTGACGAACCCGACGCCGCCGATCCACATCACGACCGCGACGACATGAAGAATGCGCGCGATGGTGAAATCGTCCATCAGGCCGCCAGAAGCTCGTCGGCGGGACCGAAGAACTCGTAATGGATGCGCGCCGACGCCACCCCGGCCAGCGACAGGGCCGAGACCGCCGCCCGCAGGAACGGCCGAGGACCGCAGATATAGTAATCCGCCTCGGCGGCCGGGGTATTGGCCAGCAGCCATTCCTCGGTGATCAGCCCGGCCAGGTCGTAGTCGCGGCCCGCGACCTCGTCCGGCAGCGGCGTCTGATGGAAATCGGTGACCTTGACATCATGGCCGCGCGCCGCCAGCGCCCGCACATGGTCGCGCATGGCATGGGTGTCGCGGTCATGCGTGCCATGGATGTATTGCACCGGCACCTGCGCCCCCTGCCCCACCAGCGATTCCAGCATCGCGACCATCGGCGTCAGCCCGACCCCGCCCGACAGCAGGACGACCGGACGCGAAGGCTGTTCGTCCAGAAAGAACTCGCCCGCCGGTGCCGCGACCTTCAGCACCGTCCCGGCCGGCTGGTCGTGCAGCCAGCCCGAGGCCAGTCCCAACGGCTCGCGCTTGACGCTGATGCGATAGGTTTCCCCGTTCGGTGCCGCCGAGACCGAGTAATTCCGCTTGGCCGGCGGATGGCCGGGAATGTCGAACCAGAAGGTCAGATATTGGCCTGGCTTGTGCGCCATCACCGGCCCGCCGTCGACCGGACGCAGCACGAAGGACTTGATGACGCTGCTTTCCGGAATCACCGCGTCGATGCGGAATTCGCGCCAGCCGTTCCAGCCGCCGGTCGAATCGACCTGGGCTTGGTAAAGCCGCTTTTCGCGCGCGATCAGGATATCGGCGAGGAACCAATAGGCTTCGCCCCAGGCGGCCAGGATTTCCTCGGTCGCGGCCTCGCCCAGCACATGCGAGATCGCGCCCAGCAGCGCCTCGGCAACATGCGGATAATGGTCGGGCTGGATCTGCAGGCCGACATGCTTTTGCGCGATGCGTTCGACCGCTGGTGCCAAGGCGGCAAGGTTCTCGATATTGCTGGCATAGGCCAGGATCGCGCCGGTCAGAGCCCGGGGCTGAGCGGCGTCGCCCCCCTGGTGCGACTGGTTGAACAGGTCGCGGATCGCCGGGTCGCGGAACATGCGGCTGTACATCTCATGCACGATGTCGAGGCCGCTGGCCTCGAGCGCGGGAACGGTGGCCTTGACCAGTTCGATGGTCCGAGGGTTCAGGGTGCGGGTCATGGTTCCTCCTTGCAAGGCGTGGCGCCGGCTGGTTGTCAATTCATGCATTTGCGATACATCTATACCGGCGATAGAAATCATGCAATTCCTATGCATCTTATTGGAAACGACGATGCGGCTGACGCGATACAGTGATTATGCGATGCGGGTGCTGCTTTATCTGGGGCGGCAGCCCGACCGGCTGTGCTCGATCGCCGAGATCGCAAGAGCTTATGGAATCTCGCAAAATCACCTGATGAAGGTGATCAACGACCTCGTGAACGCCGGCTGGCTGGCTAGCGTGCGCGGCCGGGGTGGCGGTGTACGGCTGGCGCGTCCCGCGGATGAAATCAGCGTGGGTGCGATCATTCGCCACACCGAGGACGGGTTCGATCTGGTCGGCTGCGGCGATTGCATCATCTCGCCTGCCTGCGGGCTGACTTCTGTGTTGGACGAAGCGCTGGCCGCGTTTCTGGCTGTGCTGGACGGCTATACGCTGGCGGATGTGCTGGCGCGTCGCGGAGACTTTCTACCCCTTTTGCGGCCTCTGGAGCCCAGGGTAGCGGCCAAGGACAAGCCTTAG
>NZ_LN832561.1 GCF_900005615.1 Paracoccus aminovorans
ACACCCTGGAGGCGCTGCCTCCAGACCTCCGCCCTCGCCGCCGGGAGGCTCGGGGGGCAGTCCTGGCGGGCGTTGCCCTTGTCCTGCCCCCTCTCGCACAGGCTATTGGCCCTCCAGGGCCGTCAAGGGGCCGTGTCCTCGCCCTACGGGCTGCGGGCCGCACCAACCCCTTGACTGCCCTTCCTGGCCGCTCCAGAGGCCCTACAGCGCGTTTTCAGGGGACGCCAAGGGGTGGAGTAGGGGTCAAGGGTCGTAGGGGCTGCTGGCGCGGCCCGCAGCCCGTAGGGCGAGGACACGGGCAGCCCCGGAGAGGGCGAAGCCCGGCCCTTGACGCCTACGGAACCCCGATAGCCTCAGCCGGGGAGCAGGAGAAGGGCGTAGCCCGCCCCCTGCTCCCGCGGCGTATGGGGCAAGACCCCATGCGGGGGTCCAGCCCGAAGGGGGCTGGTCAAGCCCGTAGGGCGCGAAGGGGGGACAGCTCGCCCCCTATGGGGGCCTCGATATGCGGGAGGGGGAGCCGCCGCGAAGCGGTGGGGGAACCCCGCAGGGGTGCCCCGTGCCCGGTTCGGTCAGCAACGGCGCTTATCCACAGCGCGGCGCTGCCCGAAGGGGTTTTTTAATAGTTTTTTCTTGTTTATTAGAGGGATTTCCCCTTTTAAATCAAAGAGTTACCGCCGCCTATTGTGCCTTTTTTCCGGTTAAATGTGCCTTTTTTCCGGTTTACGTGCCTTTTTTCCGGTGCAATCCACAGATGTGCCTGCGCAAATTCTTGGCACATTTAGCTAAATGTGCCAAAATCACAGCAAGGCACAATAACCGGAAGGGCGGCACATATGGCAAGAACGAAGCGGGAACAAATGGCCCTGGCGCACAAGGCGCAGGGCTACGACGTGGCCGACGTGGAGCGGCCAGCGGGGGAACGGTGGGTGACGATGAGCAATGCGCTCACGCGGGCAGGCCACGGCCTGACGCTGGCCGAGAAGCGCATCGTGGCCGCTGCGGTGTCCAAGCTGGACAGCCGCCGCGTGCTCAAGCCCGGCGAGGTGCCGCGCACCAAGATCACCGCCGCCGAATACGCCGAGACCTTCGAGGTCGATCTTGATACGGCCTATGACCAGCTCCAAAGCGCGGCCAAGCAGCTCTACAACCGCTCGATCACGTTCTACGAGCCTGCCCACAAGCGCAACGGCAAGCCGCTGCCGCCGACGCGGGTGCAAATGCGCTGGGTGGGGTCGGTGAAGTACCAGGACGGCGAGGGCTGGGTCGAACTGGCGTGGTGGCCGGATCTGCTGCGCCACCTCACCGGCCTGCAACGGCAGTTCACGACCTACCAACTCCAGCAGGCCAGCGCCCTGCGCTCGGCCTATTCCTGGAAGCTCCTGGAACTGCTGATGCGCTTCGAGTCCACCGGCTGGGCCGAGTACACCATCGAGGACTTCGCCGCCTCGATGGACGCCACGGAGAAGCAGCGCGAGAACTTCGCCAACATCCGGCGCAAGATCATCGAGCCTGCGGTCAAGGAACTGACCGAGAAGGACGGCTGGCTGATCCAGTGGCAGCCGATCAAGGCGGGCCGCAAGGTCAAGGCGCTGCGCTTCACCTTCATGCGCGATCCGCAGGGGCAGCTCCCGCTCTAGCGGCTCATGCCTCGGTCGTTGGCGCGGTACTGCTGCCGCTGCTCGGCCAGCAGCTCGCGCACCTGCTCGCGGCGCTGGCCATCGTTGAGGATGCGGTCGAGGATGGCGGGGCGCATCTCCTTCGGTGCGGCGTTGTAGCCGTCGATCAGCTTCTTCAAGCCCTCCGGCGCGGCCTTCCACTGCTCGCCCCGATCGCTCCAGCCGCTGGCCTTCATTTCGCGCTTCTGCGCCATCAGCTTGAAGTCCTTGGGCACCGCCTCCCGCTCGGCCTCGATGCGCTTTTGCGCAAGCCGCTTGGCCTCGGCCTCGCGCTCCTGGCGGGCCTTCTCCTTCTGCATGGCCTCCAGCTCGGCCACCTTGGCCAGCGTCGGCGCCTGCTCGGCGGTGATGCGCTGGTGCGCCTGCTGGCGCACGTGCTGCACGCGCAAGCTGGCCTCCTCGATGCGCGGCCCAAGTCGTTGCCACTCGGCGCGGTGTTCCTCGCGCTGCTGTTCCAGCTCGCGCAGCTTGGGCGCATGACCAATGCCCTTGTCGTGGAACCACGCCTGCACCTTGTGCGCCTCCCGCCATGCCTGCGCCTGGTCGCGGGCGCGGGCTGAGGCGCTGCCCGCTTCGGTGTGCCGGTTCTGGAGCGCCTGGCGCTCGGCTTCGGCCTGGAGCACCACCGTATCGCGCTCTACCAGGTCGATCACTCGCGGCGGCCGCAGGCGGGCAATCTCCTGGGCCAGCTCGCGGCTGCTCATGCGCTCCAGGCGCTGGCGCTCCTGCTGCGCCTTCTCACGCTCGGCCCGCTCTCGGGCCTCCCGCTGGGCCTGTTCGCGGCGCTGCCGCTCGGCCTCCAGGTGGATGACCTCGGCGCGGGCGTCGGGCACGGCGCGGGCCAGCTCCTGGCGGGCCTCGGCCAGCTCGGCGCGGGCCTGCCGGAACTCGATCACGTTGGCCCGGCCCTGGCCGCGCCACTGGCTCGGCAACTGCTTGCGCTCCGGCTCCAGGCCGGTGCCGCGCTCGGCGTGGCTGCGCATGTCGATGCGCTGCTCCACCCCGGCCCGCTCCAGGTGCGCATTGCACATGGCCTCCCAGCGCCCGCGCAGCTCTTTCAGCTCGGCGGCCCGCTCGGCCTTGGTCAAGGTCTGGCCCGCGCTCGGGCCGTAGCCCTTGCGTGCGCCGCCCTTCTCCGGGGCCTTGGCGTTGTACCGCTTGAAGTACTGCTCCGGGTCGCGCTCGATGCCGTCGCGCTGCCGCTCCGAGAACATCAGATGCACGTGCGGCTGCTCCTGGCCGTCCGCCGCCGTGGGCGTGTGGATCGCCCACTGATAGGCGTGGCGGTCGCCTATCTCCTGGCGTACAAACTCGCGCACCAGCGCGGCCCGCTGGTCGGCGTCCAGCTCACGCGGAAGGGCAATCTCCATTTCGCGGTAGGTGGTGCCGTTCTTGCGCTCGAAGGCGTCCGCCGCCTGCCAGAACGCTTGCGGGTTGGACTGCGCCCAGGCGGGCATGTTGCCCGCCTCGGTCGCCTCCAACTTTTCGCCGCGCTCTAGGCGGTCGGCGTACTGGCCTTCGCGGGCGATGTAGGCAGCATGAGGCCCGGCCTTCCCGGCCTTGCCTACCTTCATGCTCAATCGCCCGATTGCCACCGCTCGCCCGCTCCTGTTTTTAGCCGCTGAAGGCGGCTGGTTTTGGCGTCGCAGACCGCGCTGTTTCTCGGCTTGCCGAGAAACAACTAAGCGCGCCTTCCGTAAAACGGAAGGATACCGCAGCCGTCGCGCCCCGGCCACCTTCCGCGTAAAATGGGAGCCTCCATCACAGAGGGAGACGCACCCATGACGCAAGACAAATGGCTGGCCGAACGGCTGGCATACCTGCGCGGCTTGAAGGCTCCCAGCGATCAACAGCGCCTGCTGCTGATGCTGGCCGACAAGCCCGACCGCACCGCCGACGATGGCCGCAAACTGGCCGCCCTGGTACGCGCCGAGAAGGCCGCCGAACGCGCCCAGAAGGCCCGCGCCGACGCCGCCCGCATCATCAACGCCGAGAAGGCCGCCGAGAGGAAGGCCCGCGACCATGAGCTGTACGAGTCGGCGGGCCTGATGATCCTGGCCGGTCTGGTCGATACCAAGACCGGCAAGCCGACCCGCGACCGGGGCGAGCTGCTGGGCGCTCTGGTGTCGCTGGCCGAGGCCCAGGTCGATGACGAGAAGCGGGCCGCCTGGAAGCGCAAGGGCGATGCCCTGATGGCCGAGAGGGCGCGGCGATGACGGACTACGGCTATGCCATCGACCCCCGCCCCGCCGACCTGGGCGGCGGCTGGCGGTTGCGGCTGCTGGAGAACGGCGAGGAAGTGGGCGGCGGCGTGTTCCCTGCTGGCCCCTCGAAGATCGCCCAGGATGCCGCCTACGAGGATGCCTTGGCCGAGGCGTCCGCGTGGCTCGCCACCCGGCCCGCCGACGAGGAACCGGCCTTCCTGGACGACGAAGGCCCGTCCGACGATCTGCCGACCCGCATCACCCTGCCCAAGTCCTGA
>NZ_LN832562.1:737500-740381 GCF_900005615.1 Paracoccus aminovorans
GTCGTCGCCCCCGCCGCCGCCGGCAGCCCCGCCGCCAGCGCCGCCTGCCGGGCCGGGGCCTGGCCCTGGCCGGCGGCCAGCACGCAGCCCATGAAGATCTCGTCCACCGCCCCGGGGTCGAGCCCGCCGAACGCGGCCCGAATCGCGGTCGCGCCAAGCTGCGCCGCCGGGACGCTAGCGAAATCGCCCTGAAAGCCGCCCATGGGCGTGCGGGCCGCGCCCGCAATGACGATCGGATCCTTGTCCATGATCTCTCCCTCCTGTTTCGGGGACGCGCTATTTCGGTGCCAGGCGCAGCGCGCCGTCCAGCCGGATGACCTCGCCGTTCAGCATCGGGTTCTCGACGACATGGCGCACCAGCGCCGCATATTCCTCGGGTCGGCCCAACCGCGGCGGAAAGGGCACGGTGCCGGCCAGGCTGTCCTGCACCTCCGCCGGCAGGCCGGCCATCATCGGCGTGGCGAACAGACCCGGCGCGACCGCCATGACCCGGATGCCGTGCCGCGCCAGTTCCCGCGCCGCCGGCAGGGTCAGCGCCGCGACGCCGCCCTTCGAGGCCGCATAGGCCGCCTGCCCGATCTGCCCGTCATAGGCCGCGATCGAGGCGGTGTTGACGATCACCCCGCGCGCGCCGCCCGGGTCCGGATCGTTCCGCGCCATCGCCTCCGCCGCCAGCCGCAGCATGTTGAAGGTGCCGACCAGATTGACCTCGACCGCGCGGGCGAAGCGCTCCAGCCCGTGCGGCCCCTCGCGGCCCAGGATCCGCTCGCCCACAGCCACCCCGGCGCAGTTCACCAGCACGTCCACCCGGCCGAACGCCTCCACCGCCGCGGCCACGGCGGCCGCACCCTGCTCGGCGCTGGCGACGTCGCAACGCCGGAACAGCGCCGCCGCGCCCAGGTCGGCCGCCATCGCCGCGCCCGCCTCGGCGTTCACGTCCAGAAGCGCGGCCCGCGCCCCCGCGCCCACGGCCATCCGGGCGACCGCCGCGCCCAGACCCGACCCCGCGCCGGTGACCAGAAACACCTTCTCCTCGATCCGCATGCATCCCCCTCCAAGGCGTCGGACCCCCAGCCTAACCCGCCAGCACCCACAGCCGAAAGCGCCGGCCGCCGGTGATCTCGCGCGCCAGCCCCAGGTCGCGCAGCCGCGCCAGCAGCCGCTCGGCGGTGTCGCGGCTGATGCCGGTCGCCTCTTCCAGCATCGCCGCGCTCAGGATCGGATGCGCCGCCAGCGCCCGGACCACCCGGGCCGGGTTGTCGCCCTTGATGCGCGCCACCGCGGCCAGCGCCCGCGCCTGCCAGCCGGCGACCCGCGCCAGTTCGTGCCCGGCATCGACCGCACCGGCCGCCGCCGCCGCCAGTTGCCGCGCCATCCGCTCGACCGGCGTGCCGCCGTCCACCCAGACCCCGCGCCCGTGCCGGCCCAGAGGCACGAAACGCAGCGCCTCGCATCCCTCGGCCATGGCGCGCGCGGTCCAGACCGCCGGCTCGGCCAGCACCTCGGGACCCGAAAGGCCGCACAGCCGCCACAGCACCCGCAGCGCCGGTGCCCGCGCCAGCGGCGCGACCCCGGAAAGCCCCGCCGCCATGGCCTGGAACTCGGCGGCGGCGGCGTCGAAGTCCCGGCCGGTCGGCCGCGCCGCCAGCCGGTCGTCCAGCCCCGCCACCTCGGCCCGGTGCAGCCCCAGGAAGACGCGCAGATCGCCCGGATCGCCCTGCCCTTCCAGCCGCCGCAACCCCCAGCGCGCCAGCCGCATCGCCTCCAGGTCGGCGCCGGCGCGTGCCTCCATCAGGTCGCGGCCGATCTCCTCGCGCCGCAGCGGCAGGCCCTGCGCCCAGAGCATCGCCTCGATCTCGATCAGCGCCAGCCGGGTGACCGCGCCGGCCCGCGCCTCGGCCGGCAGCGCCGCCACTGCGCCCTCCAGCCGCCCCAGCGCGAAGCTCGCGCGCGCCAGATCGCCCGCCAGCCGCTCCTGCGCGGCCAGCCAGTCGCCAGCATCGAAAAGCTGGCGCCCAGGCACCTGCGCGTGATAGGATGGGTCCGGCGCCAAGGGCATGTTTCCCGACCTGCAAAAAGCCTTATCCGCAGAATTAACAGGTTTTGCGGTCTACTTCCAGTCTTCCGGAGCGATCACCTCCAGCCGGGGAAAATAGGTCGCATAGCGGCCGCGGTCGCGGGTCAGCAGCCGATAGCCGCGGATCGCGGCATGGGCGCCGATATAGAAGTCCGGCAGCGGAGAGCGTCGCGCGCCCCCGCGCTTGCGATAGGTCAGAAAGGCCTTGCCGGCCAGAAAGGCGGCCGGCCAGGGCAGAGCCTCGCGGTGAAACACGTCCTCGGGCAACAGCGCCTCCAAGGTTTCGATCCGGGCATGGGCCACCGACAGTTCGGCATAGATCAGCGGATTGATGACCAGCCGCGCGCCCTGCCCCAGCCGGGCCAGCACCCGCATCGACCAGTCGCCCCAGACCGGATCGTCGGTGGCAAGGTCGATCAGCACGTTGGAATCGACCAAGACCGGCGTCATCCGCGGGTCAGCGCCAGGATCTCGTCGGTGGTCAGGCCGGCATCGGCGCTGCCGCGCAGCCCGGTCAGCGTGGCCTCCAGCCGGCGGCTGCGGCTTTCGCCCGCCTGCCCGGCCGCCACCACCCGGACCACGCCGTCGCCGCCGATCACGAACTCGACCTCAGTGCCGGGCTGGAAGCCGGCATAGTCGCGGACCTCCTGCGGGATGGTGACCTGACCCTTGACGGTGATGCGCATGGATGATTCCCCCGTGGTATTACCAAAAGTAATACCACCGGTGCCAGCTGTCAAGCGCCTCCCAACCTTCCCCGCGGGGAAGCGCCCTGCCCCGCGCCGGGCTTCCCCGCGGGGAAGC